>NZ_BCBW01000010.1:0-167526 GCF_001315805.1 Olleya sp. ITB9 | reverse complement strand
GTCTTAAATGTGCTACAACGTTTTTGTATATGGTTTGTTTGTTGCGTGTTTTAAGTGCCTAATTTAGCAAATAAAAACCGAATAGAAAATCCGTGAGGATTTTCGTAAGTAGGCTTAAAACAAGCAATTAATTATACACAGTGTTGGAAATAGTTTTTAATATTTCTTCTCTCGTTTTAAAGTTTTTTTGATTGTTGAATTTTATATTTTCAACTTCCTCTTTGTACTCTTTCATTTCTCGTATTCTTACTTTTAAATAACTTACTATTGAACTATTACTATCTTTTTCAGCCTCTTTTAATTGGTCTTTTAAGATTTCCAAATCTAATTCTGCATCAGTCAGATAATAGTTTCCATAATAAAATAGCTGTTTGCTCTCATTGAATTTTTTAAGTAAACTCGATAGACAAGGTGCAAAACTTCCATTTCTTAAGTCAAAAATTACAGATTTGTCATTTGGTAAAGAATCTAGAAACTTTATTAATTCAGGATTATCAGATTCGCAACCTCTTATATTTCCCCAAATTCTATATTCAAGTGGTTCGGTATTTATTTCTTTTATCCGCAATTTGTAAGAAAAATAATCTTGAATTTTTTCTGTAATACATAAACCTTTGTAATCGTCAATCGTCTTATTTACTAGTTGAAAAAAGGCATCTAAAATTTTATAATCTATTTTGTATTTATCTATTCTAGGTGGACTTACTGAAGTTAACGAAATAGTGTCATTTCGTTGGTCAATTGTATTAAACTTAAAACGAATTCCATCTAATACATCTCTCTGATGTACAATGGAACTATCGAGCTGAATTTCATGAATTTCGTTTAGAAATGTTGTCAAATTTTCATTACTAATATCGTACTCTCTGTTAATTAAATTCTCTGAACCTTGAATACTTCTCTCTGTTTTATAGAACTTACTATTTTGATAAAGAACCTTTTTGTTTAAGTCAATCGAATATGTAATTGGTGATAGAAAAGCAGGATAGAATTCATATTCTATTTTTTCAATATTTCTTTCAGAATTGCAAGAAATTATTAAAATTGAAAATATGATGATTATTAGTCTGTTCAATGGTTCGTTCAAATTATTGCCAACGGTCTAGTGTATGATTTCGTTGCGTGTTTAAGCACTAAAGTTAGTAAATAAATCACAGATAGAAAGTCCGCGAGGACTTTCGTAAGTAGGCTATAACTAGCAATGAATTATACACATTGTTGTAAATAGTTTTTTATTCCACTTTCTCATAGTAATGATTCAAGTCATAATTCAATACAATTTTCGGCTTTTCAAAAATTTTATTGATAAAATATGTACTGTGTCCAGCTGTTCCCATTTCATATTCGTAAGTCCAATCAATTTCAGTCGTTAAAATTCCATAACTAACTTTATAAGTTCCATTTCCATAATATTCACTCGAAAATGTTCCATCTGATTTTAATATTAAAGTGTCTGCTTTATGAGGTGATTCTAAACAGCAAATTTTATTATCGTAATTAGTATTTGCGTAAACTCCTTCAACAGTATTTTTCGTCATTGGAATGTCACATCGCAAAACTAAAATTGCAATAAATAAAAATATTCCAATTCCCATTAGTATTCGTTTCATTTAGTTTTAGGTTTTAAAATCAAAATCGCGAAGGTCGAAATGAAAATAATTAATGGTATCTGAAACGCTAAATAGTTAAACTTCTCAATTGGTATTTCTGTTAAACGCCTAATTAATGGTGTCAGCATTAACCCAAAAATGATGATTCTAAAAATTCTGCTTTTAAAATATCTCGTAAAAAACAAAATAAGTCCAATTAATACAATAATTGCAAAAATTTGGTCATTATTACCAAATTCAAAACTTGTCCAAAATAGCCATACTATAAATGGTATTCCAATCATTTGTCCCATTAGAATTATAAGAGAATAAGAAGTTAAAGAAATGGTCTTTATGATGGTTTCAAATTTCAATTTCGAGGTTTTTCTTAAATTGGTTACAACGGTTTTGTGTATGGCTCGTTGCGGAAAATCAACTATGATTTTCCGCCGTAACCCAAAGATAGCGAATAAGCGTTGAATTCCGATTAGGAATTCAGCCGCAATGAGCTATACACGTTGTTATACCACGTTATTTATTTCTGAAATATAATTCGAAGTCATTTGAAAATCCATTTCCGTTATTATCTTGCTTAAACCATTCGCTTGTTGGTTTACTTTTCATAAGCGCATGACTTCTCTTTTCATTTGAGGATTTTATTTTAATTCTTTTTAGCATTCCATTTTTATTTATTAATTCAAAACCAATGTAGTACATTTCTTTTTTTTGAAAATTAATATTAGAATTGGATAAATCAATGATTAGTTTACTAGTATTGTTATTAATTTCTAGAACTTGTGGAGATTTTAAAATATCAATTCTTTTACCTTCCTTATTATTGAAAATCAGAGGTCTTATTAATATTGTTTCATTGTCAAATAAAACATCGTTTTCTAGATAAAACACAATTCCTACTAATTCGCAATCATTACAATTTTTATGAGTATATGAGGATAATATAGTAGCTTCTGAACTTACTAAAGTTGTATAATATTTCTTTTTAGATTTAATTTTATAATTATAATCGTGTTCAGGTATTTTCTTGGAAGAAATAATAACCTCATCAAGTATTTCAATTTCTTCATTTAATATAACCTCCTTATTTTTATTATATATTTCTTTAATTGTTAATTTGTTATTTTTAAAACCTGGAATTGAAAACTCAATACTATCACTATTATTTTTGTAAATGATTTTAGAAATGCCATTCTCATTCGAGTAGCTGTACTTATTGTTATGTTTGTTTAATACTAATACATTGTCTAAAATTTTATTTTTTTCATTCTTTATTTTAATAAATAATGAATCTTGTGAATAGCTTAAATTGGAGATGAGTACAATTAAAATTAATGATATTTTTTTCATAATTAGTAGTTTTTAATTAAGGTATGGTATTCAAAAACCATATCTTAATTTTTAAATTTAATTACAGTCAACTCCAGTCCATTCAGTGCTTGAACCTACATTTACCCAAAAAACATAAGTTGTTGTAGTTGCATAAGTACACATACAATCACCACAAGGTGCAGAGAAAGAAGATACAGAGCTACCAAACATTGGTCTAGCAGCTGCTATTTGAGTAGATAATAAAAAAGCAAAAGTAAAAAATATTGCTAAGTTTTTGTTTCTAAAATTATTCATTATTGTATTCATAATATTTAAAATTTAAAGTTGTTTAATTTACTCTTTCGATTTTCAAAAACTCGGTCTACTTATTTTTTTATTTCGGTTTCAACTTTCACATTTTCCGATTTTGGATGGTCAGTCCCTTTTTGACCGTTATGTTTTTCATATGTGGTATAACGGTCGTGTATAAGAATAGTAGGGCGGAAAAAATGCTGTTACTATTCGGTTAAGCACAAGCCGAATTTTTAAATTTTACTATTTATCTTTTTTATTGGAAGTCGTCAAATTTAAAAATTTGGCGACTTCGCAAAAGAGCCTAAGCCATTGAATTAGGCAACTAATTGCCCTATTATTTTTATACGTTGTTAGCAAACGTTATTCCGTCAGACTTTCAAAATAATTCTCTACACTTTTTCTTAATCCGCTAATCGATTCATTGGATTTTTTAATTTCCTCATCATTATTCAGTCGCTCAATTCGATTTTGTATTCTTTCGAGTTCATCTTCTGGTGAGTTGTAAATATCTTGAGCATTGGACGAGCCAATATCTTCCTCAACATCGTTTAAGTTCAGCGTTTCTTCATTCAAGCGTTTTGAAATCAAATTGAAGTTGGTTTCAAAATTTTTAATCTTAAGTTTCAAATCTTTCGGAAGTAATAATTTCTCACGGTGAAATACATCCATTAAAGTCAAATAATCTGCTCGCCAATCTTTTATCCTTGTTTTTAAACTTTCGTGAGAGAACGTTTCAGGTTGGAAAAGCGCATAATTCTTATAGTGTAAATTAACCATTTTATCATAAATTGATTTTAAAGCGTCAATTTGTAAATTGTTAAACTTGGAAAATTGAATTTCATTTTTTTTAAGCACGTTCTTAAAACGCTCAATTTTTCGAGAAACAATTATAGTTTGTCCTATCTGAAATCCTAAAACAATGAGTGTTAAAATGACTATTGCCCAAATATGATATTCCTTGTATTCCGCAAAGTACTTTTCTAATAAATGTTCAATATTCGATTGAAGTAAAATTGTCATTCACGATGGTTTTTTCTAATGTTTGCTAACGGTTTTGTGTATGATTAGTTGCGTGGTTTAAGGAACTAATTTAGCAAATAAAAACCGGATAGAATATTCCGCAGGAATATTCGTAAGTAGGCTTGTACCAGCAATTGATTATACACGTTGTTGGCATTTCGTTGTTTTTATTCAGGTTATTTATTTTCCTGTTCCTTTTTCTTAATATCTCTCATTGTTACTAACATTGTTAAAATTAAAAGGATATTCGACACAATTCCAGCAAATGGTCCTTTTTTAAGATTATCAAAATCAAGTTCTGAAATGTTGTAAATCATAAGTACAATACTTGCGATGATTATCAAATAAATAAAATATTTTTTTGTCATTGTTTTATTTATATTTTTTTTGCAAACTTTTTCAATTCCGATTGAGTGAGCAATTCCGCAACTTGCTAAATTCCGCATTCAATTCAGGTTTTGATTCCGCAAACAAGCTAAAATTCCAATTTAGTAAAGATTATTTTCAGAATCTTTCTTTTCTCTTTTAAAGGATTCTGTCAGACTTTTTAGTTCAGCAACTTTTTCCTTTTCTGTCAAAATTTTATTTCCTTTAATTTTCTCTTTTAGAGAATTGTATTTTTTCTTTAGAGATTCAATATGGTCATTTTGTCCAAAAGAATGCAATTTTAATTCTTCCATAATTTTCCTTTTGAGTTCGTTCGTCAATGAATGCCAACGTTTATGTATAAGAATAGTTGCGGGTTTGTATGCGAGGATTTTCCGAAGGAAAATCAGACGTTACAAACACGCAACGACCTTTGATTAAGCACTAAACCGCAATTATTTTTATACGGTGTTACCTGCTGGCTTTTATTTCGTTTATAATTTTATTCTTTCTTTTTTTTGTTAAAACTTTAACCCAATATGTGATTATAACATCGTATCCACCAGATATTTTTCGTTCATTTTCATTTAGTTCAACAATCCAAGTTGCAATTTTATTTTCGTTTTTATTCGACTCTTTTATTTGGTCAAAATATTCCGTTTTCGTTCCGAATTGTTGAGCACTATTTCCAGTTACAAAAATCACTTTCTTGTCGGTTAAATCATAATTTTTAAGCTGTTTGTCATTCATATATTCAGTCAGAAATTCAGATTCCGTTTGAGTGAGTTTCGGGCTATTATCAATTCCGCATTCAACGAGATTTTGTCCAATTGAGTTAATTGAAATCAGCAGTAAAATTATTGTCCCAATTTTTTTCATAAGTTCGATTTTCAGCTTGCAGGTAACTGGTTATATGACAACTAATATGGTTGTTTTTGGGGTTATATTTCCCGTTATGACAACTTTTAGTAACTTATATTAAATAAGTTTCATTTTATTATAGTTGTATTATTAAAGGCTAAATTACAATAATGCACTTGCAAGTACAATACGTATAACTACGTATTTTTTTGCCTGTGTATATTTTGTGTTTTGATAGGTAGTTGTAATTAAGTGTTTAATTATTAGACCTTTTATGACAGGACAGTTGTTTTTAAGTAACCTTAAAATAACTATTTATAAATTGTACTAAAAAAAAGAAAACGCCTTACAAGGCAATTATATAAGTCTGTTTTTAAAATTTATTGGCTTGTGCAACGGTTACTATTGTTAGCTATAGTTTTTTGTTTCTACTTATGGCGAATATCAGAGTTGAATTAGGTAATACCTTTATAGTTTTTCTAATTTTATTCTCGTAATTATTCATTAGTTTTACTTCTTGTGTAAATTGTAGCATTAGATATTCAGTACTTTTTTCAGATATATAAGTGTATTTAAGTCCTTTAATTATGAAATCACAAGCACCATCAATTAGGTTTAAATAATAATATTCTCCTTTTAGTTTAATTCCAAAGGAGTTTGCATAAGCATAAGTTTCGTATTTTATTTCTGTTTTTCCGCTTGTTGTTTTTCCTTTATACTTTTTACGACTTACATCGTACACTTTGTGTTTGTCTTTTTCTATTTCTAATTTAGCAAAACTTCCTTGAAAATCTAATAGTGATTGTTTGTCGTCAAGATCTTTAACAATTAAAATTCCATTAATAGTACCTTGATATTTTCCTGATTCTAAATTTTGAAAAACAGATTGAAATTGGGTTTTGTTTATGCAACTTGAGTCGTTTTGTCCAAATGAATAAAATGAGACAAATGTCATGAAAATAATAATTGCTGTTTTTCCTCTAATTTGTATTGCTAGTTTAAAGTGTTCTTTTATTATTTTCTGGTCGTTTTAATTACTGCCAACTTGTGTTATACTCACCTTTTTACATTAAAAAGATAAAGTATGACTAACAAATCAGACCTCTTAAGTAGTCATTATTACATAATGATAAAGTTTAGGCACAAAAAAAGGCCACCTTCTTAGGTAGCCTTTTTTAATTGTAATGGATATATATTAGATAACTTTTACGTTTACTGCATTTAATCCTTTGTTTCCTTCTTTTAAATCGAATTCAACCTCATCTCCTTCTCTAATCTCATCGATTAATCCAGAAATATGTACAAAATGGTCTTTATCAACTCCTTCTTCAGTTATGAAACCAAATCCTTTTGTGTCGTTGAAAAATTTTACTGTACCTCTACTCATTGTAATATAATTTATTTTATTAATACTTAATAGTTTACAAGTATAATGCCAAATATTGATACTTCAATTTTTTTATTCAATTATTTTTCATTTTTATTACAATGATAACTTTAAATTCATTTTAAATATGCATTAAATTAACCTTTATTACTAGGTATTGTTTGCATAACTTATATTTTACTAGTGATTACGTGTTTATTTAAGCCTATTAGTAATTAATCTGTTTAAAGTACAATGGTATTATTAAAATACATAAAAGACCAAGTATTAAGCTTGGTCTTTTATAATTGTTACTATTTAATTGGTATTATTAACTATTGTTAAGCATTATTGCTTTGGTGTTAACAAACTCTGTGATACCAAAACCACCATGCTCGCGTCCATAACCAGAATCTTTAATACCACCAAATGGCATATTTGGATGTGCTAATCCGTAAGAATTAATGTTTATCATACCTGTATGAAAATGATTTTTGGCTAATTGTATTGCTTTGTCCTCATCTTTACTAAAAATTCCGCCTCCTAGTCCAAAACGACTATCGTTAGCAATTCTCATGGCATCCTGATCATCTTTAGCTTTTATCAGTGATGCTACTGGTCCAAAAAGCTCGTCATTATAAGCTGGTTGTCCAGGTTTAACGTTTCCTAATACAGTAGATGGGTAATAATATCCTTTTATGTCTGGTATTGTACCACCACATAAGACCTCTGCGCCTTTATTAACGCTTTCTTCAACTTGATTATGTAGTTTATCTCTTAAATCTTTTCTGGCTACAGGACCTAATTTAGAGTCCTTGTCCATTGGGTCTCCATGATTAATTTGCGACATGCCCTTAACAAAAGCCTCTTTAAATTGATCATAGACTTTGTCTACAACTACAAAACGTTTTGCTGCAACACAGGTTTCTCCGTTATTGTAAGTACGACCAAACACACTAGTTTTTACAGCTAAATCCACATCTGCATCCTCTAAAACTAAATAAGCATCGTTACTCCCTAATTCTAAAACCGTCTTTTTTAAAGCTTTTCCTGCTTTTTGTGCGATATACTCACCTGCTTTAGAGCTACCTGTAAGCGTTACACCTCTAACTAGTTTATGCTCTATAATTTTATCTGACGTGTCATGATCTATAATTAAAACAGTGAATAGGTTTTTAGGTAAACCAGCGTCTTCAAATACTTTTTTAAGCATTAAGGCAGAACCAGTAACATTTTTAGCGTGTTTTAAAAGGACTCCGTTTCCTGCCATTAGATTAACTATGGCATATCTTATGGCTTGATATAATGGAAAATTCCATGGTTGGATACCATAAATAACACCTAGAGGTGCTTGTTGTATGATACCTTTACCACCATTTTCCATGGTTCTGACTTCGTCTTCTAGTTTTTTTCTACCTTCGGTTGCAGTATACTCACAAATACCAATACACAATTCAATTTCTTCATGACTTTGCTTGACTAATTTACCCATTTCTTGGGTCATAAGTTTTGCGTACTCGTCTTTTACTTTTTTAAGTTCTTCGCCAATGGATTTTACTATTTCAGCACGATGATCTAAAGATTTAAGTCTCCAGTCTTGATAGGCTTTATCACAGTTGTTGACTGCTTTTAAAGCGTCTTCTTCTGTCATGTAATCATAATGCTGTATTTCTTTTTCTGTTGCTGGATTTATAGTTGAAAATCCTTTATTTGATGTCTTTGTCATATTCTTTTTCATTTTCTTTTTAATTAATACTAGTCTATCGGGTTGTTAGGTATTACGCCTCTCCTCTAGCAGGATAATCTGCTTTTAAGATGTAATCAATACCTCCTAATACGTCATTAAAACTTGGACGTCCAAATGGCATAGATTGTAAAGCTTCCCAATACACGGTTTGGTCAGGTGTTAGTAAAAACAAGCCAGGTTCTGTAAACAGTTCTGGTTCGTCCTTAATCCCTTCCGAAATAAATAAACCCCATTGTCTTGCTTCGTCTATAGACAAACCAAAACCTAATGGTATATTTGCTATCTCCCACTCGTCATGTGTTGCTTTTGCAACCGTTTCTGTATCACTACTTATGGCTATGATATTTACACCACGCTCTGTAAACTTGCTCACCTTTTTTTGAAGTTCTTCTAACTGAGACTTACACACTGGACAGTGTTTACCTCTGTAAAATAATATTAAGGTGAAATTTTTTGGCGATTGGTCACTTAACTTCCAAGTGGTGTCGTTTACTAATTGTATTTCTAGTTCTGGTGCTTTTTCTCTTGGTTTTATCATTGTATTGTATTTTTATTAAAAGCGAAAGTTGATTGGTTAACCGAAACCTTAGGCTTTTGTGATTATAATTTTGTTTACACAAAGGTCTTAAGTATTACCAGTAAAAGCATTATACAATTATACAAGTGTGTTATAGGATTATCATGTTTTTAGAATATAAAAAAGCCTCAAGATATTATTGATATCTTGAGGCTTTTAAAATTTAGAACTAAAATTATTTTATATAGTATACACACGTACTTTCTTTTTCTTAAGTCGTGTATTGTTTATTTTGTCAATAATACTGTTTGATTTAGCCTTTGGTACTGCTACAAATGCGCAATCTTGTTTAAGCTCTATGACTCCAATTTCTGATTTTTCAAGATGACATTGTTTAAATAACACTCCAGCAATATCTCCTTTTGATATTTTATCTTTTCGTCCTCCAGAAATAAACAAGGTGGTCCAATCCGTAGCCATTTTGGTAAGCTTTCCGTTTGGTGTTACTGTGTCATCAACAGTGATAAAATCTGGTAAACGTTCTTCTTCCCATTGTAATACGTAAGCTGTCCCTTCTGTATTCATACGAGCTGTACGACCATTACGATGGGTAAATTCTTCGGCTTTTAAAGGCAATTGATAATGAATGATATAATTAAGCTCTGGAATATCTAAACCACGTGCAGCCAGATCTGTAGCAATTATAATTTGGTGTGTCCCGTTTCTAAACTTAATTAAAGCACGCTCTCTATCTATTTGTTCCATACCGCCTTGAAAACAACCATGCGCAATATTATTTTTATTTAAAAAATCGCTTACATATTGTATGGTGTCTTTGTAATTGCAAAAAATAATACCAGGTTTGTTACCAATGTCATGTAAAAGATCGACTAAGGTTTGAAGCTTATTTTTGTCAGGAGACAATACATGCTTGATCTGTAATTTTGAAATTTTAGTATCCGAATAATCTATAATGATTTGGTTTTCTAAACCTACAAAACGTGGAATGTCCATATCTTGAGTTGCAGAAGTAAGGATTCGTTTTTTTATGTGAGGCAAATTATTGATAATTTGACTCATTTCCTTTTCAAAACCAACTTCTAAAGACTTATCAAACTCGTCTAAAACCAACGTGTTTATATTATCTACAGCAAAAGTCTCGCGACGTAAATGATCTGCAATACGACCAGGAGTACCAATAATTATAGCAGGTGTATGTGCTAAGTCAATTTTATCTTTACTAAAAGGACGTCCTCCATACACTGCATTGGCTTTAAAACCAGAACCCATTGTGCGCACAACTTGCTCTATTTGAATGGCTAACTCACGTGAAGGCACTAAAATTAATAATTGAACCTCATTACAATTAGGGTCTAAAGCTGTAATGGTAGGTAATAAAAAGGCTAGTGTTTTACCTGTACCTGTTGGTGATAATAGCACAGTGTTTTCTGCATTAGCAATAGATAACAGTGCTTCTTCCTGCATTGGATTAAGCGCTTTGATATTTAATTTATCTAAAATATCTTGTTGTATCTTTAAATAATTAGACATAATTATTGTTTCTTTTTTACCTTTTTAGTGGTTTGCTTTTCTACAATAGTATTGCTTTCTGCTATATAATTAGCCAGAATTTTATCTACTAATTCTTCTTTAGTTAAATGGTGAAATATAGTTTTGACTTTTGCTTTAAAATCTTCAGGAATATCACGATTAGGTTTTGTTTTAAAGATCTTTCTTGCCCATAATAATCCGTTATTTTGCTCGATGCTTTTAGCATCCGCTTTTTGATATTGTTTAAACGTGATTCCTAACTCATCTTCAAATTCTGGAATATCTTGTACTTCATCTTCTTGAATTACACTTAACGCTAATCCCTTTGCACCTGCTCTAGCTGTACGACCACTTCTGTGGACATAAGCTTCATAAGTATCTGGTAAATGATAATTTACAACAAAAGCTAAATCTTTAACATCTATACCACGAGCAGCTAAATCTGTTGCTACTAAAATATTAATGTGACCCTCACGAAATTGTCCCATAATACGATCACGAATTCCTTGTGATAAACTTCCGTGAATAGCACCTGATGAAAATTTATTAATTGCTAAGTTTTTTGCTAATTTGTTAACTGCAGCTTTGGTTTTACAGAAAATGATACCACGTTGTCCATCGTTAAAGTTTAAAAAATGCATTAAAACATTTAGTTTTTCAATAGGCTGTACAACTACAAATTGATGCTCTATACCTTGATGTCCTACAGTTTGCATATCCGCTTCAATTGTAGTTACTGTTTTAGCCAAGCTGTTTTGTACCAATTGTTTTATGGTTCCTGGTATTGTTGCAGTAAACAACAACGTACGCCTTGATTTTGGTAAGGCTTTAATAATAGCCTCAAGCCCTTCTTTATGTGCGCTAACCATTTCGTCTGCTTCATCTAAAACAAAATAATTAATTTGACTGACATCAATAGCTTTACGATCTATAACATCTGCTAAACGACCTGGAGTAGCAACTACAATATGGGTTTGCTGTTTAAGTCTTTCTATTTGAGGTTTTATAGGTATACCACCAAAAACACCTGCAATTGACACAGCTAACTCTTCAGAATTAAAACTGTCTAAATTTTTTAAAATCTGTTGTCCTAATTCTCTTGTTGGAGCTAATATAACTGTTTGAATGTTGGTATTCTCTGGATTTACAAGTTGTAATAGCGGTAATCCAAATGCTGCGGTTTTACCAGTACCCGTTTTTGCAATAGCGACAATATCATCCTTAGAATTAAGGATTACAGGAATTGCTTTAGATTGAATATCTGTAGGAACAGTGATGTTTAAATTAGATAACGTGTTATTTATTACACTATTAATTCCTAAACTAGAAAACGAATTTGACATATATTAAATTTTGTGCAAAGATAGCTTGTAAATTTAAAAGAACACACAAAGCAACAGTAGTTTAAGCATAGTAAATAAAAAAGCTTTATGAGTTACCATAAAGCTTTAAAGGGTTTGCTATCAATCTATTTACAAAACCTAACTATTACTTTCAATAAAGTTAGTAATATCTTCTACTGTTATTTTTGGGTTTGCACCTTCACTACCTGCTACAATAGCTCCAATTGCACATGCAAAATCTATAGCTTCTTGTGGATTATCATTATTTAATAACTTATTGATTAAAGTTGCTAAAAATGAGTCTCCTGCTCCAACTGTGTCTATGACTTGAATTGGGTAACCTTCGTTATAATAAAACTCATCATAATAATACAGAATAGCACCTTTATCTCCCTTTGTAACACAAATAGACTTGGTATTTGTCTGTTCTGCAATATATTTGATTTTATCTTCTAAGGATTGTTTATCAAATTGCATATCAGCACAAACCATATCAATCTCGTCATCATTAAATTTAATAAAATCAGCTTCATCCATTAAATCCTTAACAATATCTATATCATAATAAGGTGGTCTTAAATTGACATCAAATATCTTGTTTTTTGCAATTTTTAAAAGCTCATACAAGGTATGCTTTGTCGTACTATCTCTTGCAGCTAAACTACCATAAACAAAAGCATCTGCATCTAAAGTAGCTTGTTTAGAAGCTTCGGTTAACTGGATATTATCCCAAGCTCTAGGATATTGTATATCATAAGTTGCCTGACCATCTAAATCTAAGGCTACTTTTACTTTTCCCGTTTGAAGTGTGTCATCAATCTGAAGGCTTTCGGTATTAATCCCTTTGTCTACAATAAAAAACACTCCTTTTTTACCTAATTTATCTTTACCTATTCTACTAATGATAGAGACATTATTATTTAATGATTTTAATCTAATTGCAAAATTTAGAGGTGCACCTCCAATTTTTTTGTGAGTAGGAAAAACATCCCATAATACTTCTCCAAAACAAACTATATTTTTCATACTACTTTATTATTAATAAGTACTATTAATACTTTTTAAATTATCTTCAATATTTTTATTTGTGATATCTTCATAGGCATTTACAAATGCTTCAGTAAAGACAGGATTCTGTTTTAAAGTTCCAAAAACCGATCCCAATTCTAAAAATGCAATAGGATTCTGTTTTGCCTCTTTCGCTTTTTCACCTAATTCTTGTTTTAAAGCGTCCTTTATGATTAAAGTGTCTCCATTTTCATTAGTACCCAAACTATAAATTGCCCAAGCAGCTGTTACAAATGCAGCTAACTGAATAGATCCTTTTGTTTCTAATTGTGATTGAATCGTAGGTAAAATAAAAATTGGATATTTTGCAGAAGTTTCCGAACAAATACGATCAATTTGATCTTTAATATTTATATTTCCGAAGCGCTCTAACAATGATTGCTTGTAGGCTTCTAAATCAACACCTTCTAAATCCCCTAAAGTTGGTGTCACTTCTTCATCCATATAATGCTTTAAAAAGGCTCTGATATTTGGATTATTAACAGCTTCATCAATGGTGTTGTAACCCATTAATGCACCTAAAATTCCTAATACTGAATGTCCAGCATTTAATAAACTTAGTTTCATTTTCTCATAAGGCACAACATCTTCAACAAACTGTGCTCCTACGTTTTCCCAAACTGGTCTTCCTGCAATAAAATTATCTTCGATAACCCATTGTTTAAAAGGTTCGCAAACTACAGGCCAAGCATCATCGATACCAGAAGTGTCTTTTAAATGTGCAATATCTTCTGCTGCAGTTACAGGTGTAATTCTGTCTACCATTGCATTTGGAAAAGAAACATTTTCGTTAATCCAATCTACCAATTCTGGCGCTGCTTTAGACACATAGCTTAATAGCATATTTTGCGTCATGTGACCATTACCTTGAATATTATCGCAAGACTGAATAGTGATGCCTTTTAATCCACGTTCTTGTCTTAATTTTAAAGCTTGAGTTAAATAACCAAATATTGTTTTTGGTGCATCAGGATATTCTAAATCGTGAATAATTAACGGATTTGTAAAATCGAATGTTTTGGTTGCTTCGTTATAATTATAACCACCTTCCGTAATGGTTAAAGTGATGATTTTAACCTCTGGACTCGCCATTTTTTCAATGACAGTTGTTGGATTTTCTGGAGCAAACAGATATTCTGTTATCGCACCAATAACACGTTTAGTATGTGTGCCATCTAATTCTTTAACAATTAAAGTATACAAACCATCTTGTTCCCTTAGTGTGTTGTATATTTTAGTGTCAAAATCTAATAAAGCTACACCACAAATTCCCCAATCTTTTACGCTTTCGTCTTGTAATAGTTGATCAGTATAAAAAGCTTCATGCGCTCTATGAAATCCGCCAATACCAACATGTACGATTCCTGTTTTAATATCAGATCTACTATACTTTGGTATTGCAATTCGTTCTCCAATTGCAGAAAGGTTTTTAGTATTTAATTTTAAGTTTTCCATTACAGAATATATATTTATTTGCTTTCGAATCTTTGTAATAATACTGCGAAAATGATGATAGCACCTTTAACCACTTGTTGTGGATAGGAAGGCACATTTAATAAGTTTAAAATGTTTCCTATTAATCCTAAAATAAGCACACCCATTAAGGTGTTGATAGCTGTTCCTTTTCCTCCGTTTAAACTTGCACCACCAATAACCACAGCAGCAATAGCGTCTAGCTCCCAAGCCATTCCCATGTTTGGAGACCCTAAGTTGGTTCTAGAAGCCACAATAATAGCAGCAGTTGCAGCTAAAGCACCAGAAATGGCATAGACTAAAAATTTGTATTTATTGACTTTAATACCAGATAAACGAGATGCTTCTTCGTTACTACCAATAGCGATTATTAATCGTCCAAAAACATTGTAACGTAGCATAACCATTGTGCAGATAACGATGATAAAAAATACAATTGCAATATTAGGAATACCCAAAGTTGAGTTATTTGCAAAATTAGACATGTATTGTCCTCCAACTGTTGTGAATGTAACAGGAGACCCTTTAGAATAGATAAAACTTAAACCTCTAGCAATAGTCATTAATGCTAAAGTTGCCACAAAAGGCGCCATTTTTTGATAAGCAACGAGGTAACCAGAAACACTTCCTAAACCAAAGCCAATCACTATAGTCATTAAAATAGCCAATGGTAAAGCAAAAATATTGACTAAAATAGCAAAGGCAACCGCTAATAATGCTACCATAGACCCAACCGATAAATCAATACCACCTGTAAGTATTACGATTAGCATACCTATGCTAATAATACCAATACCAGATACTTGTTTTAATAAATTTGAAAGGTTGACAGATGTAAAAAACACATCCGAAATTAGTGCAGAAAAAATCACTAATAATATAAAAATGAATATTGTATTATACTTGACTAAGAACTTTAGTATGCCTCCTGGAGTACTAAGTTGTTGTTTTAATGTTAAAGCCATAACGTTAATGTTTAATTAGTTTAGTTATATTGTTTTAAAGGTTCTCCAATGGAGTATCGTAAAATGTTTTCTTCTGAAAATTGTTCTTTTTGCAATTCGCCATAAATAGTACCTTCATGCATTACGAGAATACGATCTGAAATTCCCATAATTTCTGGCATATCTGAAGATATTACAACAACACCAACCCCTTTTTTAGCAACCTCATTAATAAGGTTATAGATTTCAATTTTTGCACCTACATCCACTCCTCTAGTTGGTTCATCAATAAAAATGACTTTACTATCAATGCTTAACCATTTTGCTAGAGCTACTTTTTGCTGATTACCACCACTAAGATTTTTTACATTAACCTCTGAATTTGGTGTTTTAATGTTTAGTTTTTCAATTAAACCTAAGACCTTTTTGTATTCGTTTTCTACGTTTATGAAGCCTAGTTTACTAGAAATAGATTTGAAACTGGTTACACTAATATTTCGTCTTATAGACAATGGTAAAAACACACCTTCTTCTTTTCGATCTTCGGAAACAAAACCAATTTGATAACCAGCAGCATCTACAGGAGAATTCGTTTTTATTTCATTTCCTTCTAAAATTAAAGTTCCAGATTTCTTTTTATCTGCACCAAAAATTAATTTTGCAGTTTCTGTTCTTCCGCTTCCACCTAAACCAGCAATACCAAGAACTTCACCTGGTTTTACATTAAAAGAAACATCATTGACTATAGTTTCTTTGGCAGTTAAATTTTTTACTTGAAAGATGGGTACCTCTCCAATTTTAATATCTCTTTTTGGATACAAATCTTTTAATTCACGCCCAATCATTAAGTGAATTACGCCATCTTTATCTGTTTCGGAAATAGGCATACTACCAGTATCAACACCATCTCTAAGTACAGTTACTGTATCTGCTATTTTGAAGATTTCGTCTAAATGATGCGATATATATATAATGGAAATACCTTGTTCTTTTAATTTGAAAAGAATTTGAAATAATTTTTTTACATCTTTAGGATCAAAAACTGTTGTCGGTTCATCTAAAACCAAAATCTTAGTGTCTTCTGAAATAGCTTTAGCAATTTCAACCACTTGCTTTTGTACAATACTTAAGTCTTTTACTTTTGCGGAAGCATCAATTTTAAAGTCTAAAGAATCTAATAATTCTTGTGCATCCTGAATTAAGCCTTTCCAATTCATCCAAGATTTACTAGCACCTAATTTGTGTAAATAAATATTTTCTGCAACCGATAAATCATTCACTAAAGACAATTCTTGATAGACTACATTAATCCCTAAAACCTGACCTTCATGTGTGTTTTTAGGTTTAATTTCCTCTCCATTTAAAACCACTTTACCAGCATCTTTTTGATGCACACCACTTAATATTTTAATTAAAGTAGATTTTCCAGCACCATTTTCACCTAATAATGCATGAATTTCTCCTGACTTTACTTTTAAGTTCACATCTTTAAGTACAGAAACAACTCCAAAACTTTTGGAAATTCCTGACATTTCTAAACGATATTCGTTTGTTGAATTTTTCATGTCTAATAAATTAAAAGATTGCGTTTGGATTGTAGTACTTAGCAGCATTCTCTTTGGTAATTAATAAAGGTGCTGTGTATGATTTTTTATCAAAATCGGTTTTACCATTCATATATTCTACAGCATATTGCACTGCATTTTTACCAATTTGCACAGGACTATTCATTGCTGTACAACCATAAAAATCGGTTTCCATGATATATTTAATGGCTTCTTTTTGACCATCTGCACCAGCAACAATTAAAATATCATCGGTTTTACCAGCTTGTGCAATCGCTTTAATAGCACCTAACACACAAACATCAGATTCTGTAATGACTACATTAACATCTGGATGTGCTACTAAAATATCTTCCATAGCTTTCAGTCCTCCTGCATAAGACCATTCTGTATACGCTTGTGTTTTTACATTTAAGTTAATTTTACCAAGCGTACGTAATTGTTCTTCGGTAATCCCTTGTAATAAACCTTGTTTACGTGTACGACCCACTGGGTTTCCTGCATTTCCGCTTAATAAAGCAATATTCATAGGTTTGTTTCCAAACTTTTTTGCTAACCATTCTCCTGCTAATTCACCATTAGCCAAGTTATTAGATTGTATAGTGGTTACAAATTCTGCTTCAGGACTAATAGAACTATCAATAATAAAAACAGGTATACCAGCAGCTTCTGCCAATTTAGTGACGCCAACCAAGGCATCTGGATCTTTAGGGTTTAATAATAAAGCATCCACGCCTTTGGTAATTAAATCTTCAACAGCAGCAATTTGCTTATTAATATCATCTTGACCATCAGCCGATAAAAATGTCATTCCATTTTTTTCTGTAGTAGATTTTATGCTTTGCCATAATGCTTGATAGTAAGGCGCATTTAGTGAAGGTGAACAATAGCCTATTTTTTTACCGACTAAATCGATTTCGCTTTTAAAAACATCTCCAATGTCTTCAGAAGAATTTGAAGATGTGTTTACATCATTTAATTGCTCTGCACAACCAGAGCACAATAATACAAATACAACCATTGACAATGTCAATTTAAAAGTATTAACTATAGTAGTTTTAGTTTTCATAATTAGTTTGTTTATGATTTTAACACAATGAAAGTTAAGGGATTATATTTAACTATTAAAATAAAGTAAGATCAAATTGGATGACTGTTTTTTCTTGTTCAGGATTCCACATTAAAGTCACATCCACAGGTACTTTATATTTATAAATCTCTAATTGTTTATTAAATGTAGCGCCAACGTTAATAAGGTTTCCTGCACCTTGAGTATAAAACGTTTTATCTGTAATAAAAGACCAAGCTCCTCCTGCAAATAGAGACAAGCTAGAGTTACTATTTTGCCATACTTTGCTGCTAACCTCAAAATAATGTGTCCAAGAATTTTCTAAATCTCCATTATCTTGTACTTCATAATCTCCAGAACCACCATTTATAATAGTAGCAAAATATAATAAAGTGTTTGGTGTTACATTATAACCAAAATTTAAATCTACAAAGTTGTAACCTTGTGTTTTGTCGTAACTCCAGTAACTTAACTTATCACCTCTTTCTTCAACTCCTGTATAGTTATTATGAGTTACAGCTTCAATAAAAAATTTATCTGAAAAACGGTATTTTGTATAAATTGAAACTTCTTTATAATAAGCACTTTCGTTTTCACCGGTAACTATATTATCTACATCTACAGTAGAGAAACTTGCTCCTCCCCAAAAACCAAAAGTGAATTTTTTATTTTTAGAGTTGTATTCTAAACTACTCGCTATCATAGCTCCTGGATGTACTACAAATCCGTGCCAAGTATGCATATTTTTTAGATGTGTACTAATACTAAACGGAGAATACTCTTCCTTTTCTTCTTCTTGGGCAGAAACTATATTTAAAGTGAAACAGGCTAAAAGACATAAAACGATTGTAGTTGTTTTTGATTTTTGGTTCATAATTAAAGTAGTTTTAGTTAGTTTATTTATAAACGTCATAATTACGTTTGTTTTTCAAATGTATTATAAAAAAAATTACAAAACCTAATAAATAGCAAAAAAAGTATGTTAAATTAACATTTATGTGTGCTATATTGACTTTATGGTGTCTATTATTCAAATAAAAAGTGTTATTATTGCTAATGTGAATTTGACGTTTAATTAAAGTTAATACAAGTTTTTTAGATTAATTTTTCGTTATTTATTGAAGCTGAGATAATTATGAAGCCTGAAAAAATATTAAACATATCCGTAGATTGCGTTGTATTTGGATATGATACAACTACTAAATCTTTAAACGTTTTAATGATAAAGCGTTACCTAAAAGATAAACAAAAAATTTTAGTTAATGACTATGTATTGACTGGTTATCATGTATATACGCATGAAAAACTGGATGATACAGCCACTAGAGTCTTGAAGGAATTGACTGGGTTAACAGATCAGTATAAAAAACAATTTAAGGTATTTGGAGACCCTAACCGTTTGTCAAATGAAAAAGATTTAATTTGGATTAAAAATGAAGAGTTTAATTTAAGAACCATTACCGTTGCCTATTATTTTTTACTAAAAACTGAAGATGTAGATTTAAGCAAGAACACTAATGATGCGGAATGGTTTCCGGTGAATGAGTTACCTGAAGTTGGATTTGATCATGAAAAAATTATCATGGAAGCATATGATGATTTAAAAGAAAAATGTCTGTCAGAGCCTATTATATTTGAGCTTTTACCTGATAAATTTACTATTAATGAAGTTCAAGATTTATACCAATCTATATTAGGTATTGAAATTGACAACAGAAATTTTAGACGTAAACTAATAAATAAAAAATATATTATTGCTTTAGACGAAAAACAAGTAGGTGTATCCAAAAAACCTGCGCAATTATATATGTTTAGTAAGGATATTTATGATAAAGTTTTTCAGAAAAACTATTTAATAACTATTTAAAAATAAAAAACCCATTAAGATTAACTCTTAATGGGTTTTTATATGTGTTAAATCTAGCTAATTATTAGATTTTTTTCACTTTTACAGCATTCATACCTTTCATACCTTTTTCAAGTTCAAAAGATACTTTGTCATTTTCAGCAATTTGGTCTATTAAACCACTGACGTGACAAAAATACTTTTCGTTATTTTCTGTGTCAATAATAAATCCAAAACCTTTAGAGGTATCAAAAAATGATACTTTACCTTTTCTTACTGGATCTTCTTCTTCTCCTTCAACTTTTTTAGGAACTCCTAAAACAATTTCTTCTGCATCAATCTTTTCTCTCATCTCTGGATCTGGTGGAGTATCTACCAAATTACCATTAAAGTCTACATATGCAAACTGGATACCATCAGAACCTCCATTAGCCTCTTTTTCGGCTTTACGAGCTTCCATCTTCTTACGCTTATCTTCTCTTTTCTTTAAGCGTTTTTTTTCTTTTTCACTTTTATTAAATGTTTGTTGCGATTTTGCCATTAGCGTTTTTAAATGTGTGTATTAAAATGAATTCATAAAAAGCAGAAAGTAATAAAAAGCTATGTTCTGCTTAACAATTTTAACGTCGTAGAAAGCGACTGTTACAAATGGTTTACCTGCTTTTATGAGTTACAAAGATACTAACTTTTTAATTAATTGTATGTTAAGTCTTTAAGCTATTTAGACTATTTTTTTAAATTTTGTAGCTTTTTACGTTTAAATCTAGAGAAAATAATGATTTTTTTCTTCGAATTTATAAAATATACTCCTGTTAATAAAACAACAGCTGCAACAATAGACTGCTTTGTAATCTGCTCATCCAAAACATACCATCCCAAAAATAAAGCAATTACTGGATTAACATAAGCAGAAGTAGACACCTTTTCTGTAGAGACTTCTTTTAATAAATAATTAAATGCTGTAAAAGCAACAATACCACCAAAAACAATTAATAACAGCATGGCGCCTTGTGCATTTATACTCCATTTTAAAGGTGACGTCCAAACTTCTTTAACTGTTAGGCTAAAAATGACTAAAAACAAACTAGCAAAAACCATTTGATAACCAGTAGCTACAAAAAAGTTTTTTGGCAAATCTGCTTTAGACACAAAAATGCTACCATAACTCCAGCTTAAAACACAAGTAAAAATAACGACTATACCAATGATACCGTTTTGGTCTAATTGCAATGTATCTTGACTAACCAATAAATACATACCTATAACACCCAAAACAACACCAATAATAGATTTTGTTTGAATTTTAGAGCCTTGTAAAATACGCATTAAAAAAATAACGAATAACGGTTGTGTTGCTGCAATAAGTGCTGCAAAACCGCTATCTACATATTTTAAAGCCCATACAAAAACACCGTTACCATACACTAAAAATAAAAATCCAGCTAAAGCCGAATTTTTTAATTGTATTGTACTTGCTTTAAGAGATATTTTTAAAATTTTAGCAATACCAAAAATTAAAATCCCTGCGCAAAAAAACCTAATGGATGCTAAATATAATGGTGAAACCTCTGACACCACAACCTTATTAAGTAAATATGTTGATCCCCAAATACAGTAAATAGAGAAAAATGCCAGTATAATTAGTATAGATTTTCTTGTACTATCCATAACGTTAATTTTAAACGAATTTAGTGATAAATCACTTGATAAAACCTAAAAAAAGAAAACTATAAATTATCTTTACAAAAAAGATAATTATTATGCTAAATACATTTAGAATTGTAGCTTTATTAGAAGGTTTATCATATCTATTTTTAATGGCTGCTGCTATATACAAACGATTACCTGGAGGAGATGACTATTACGTCAGACTACTTGGTATGCCTCATGGATTACTGTTTGTAGCCTACATTGCATTAGCCTTTTTAATCAAGCCAGAACAAAAATGGTCTAATAAAGTATTTGGGATAGTATTATTAGCTTCTATCCTACCGTTTGGGACGTTTTATGTAGATAAGAAATATCTAAAATCTTAATACTAATTATTTAGACGGTCTTTAACAAACTCTATTTTAGTTTTTCCGTGTGGCTTAGGATTACCATCTTGGTCTAAATTTACCATAATAATATTTTCTACAGTAATAATAGTTTCGCGTGTACGCATGTTTCGTACTTCACAATTTAAAGTGATGGAGCTACGTCCAAATTTTTGTACTTCCATACCAATTTCGACAATATCACCTTCTACAGCTTTAGCCATGAAGTTAATTTCGCTCATATATTTTGTAACCACTTTGTTGTTTTCTAGTTGTATGATGGTGTATAAAGCAGCTTCTTCATCTATCCATGCTAATAACTGACCTCCAAACAGTGTTCCGTTTGGATTTAAATCTTCGGGTTTAACCCATTTTCTTGTGTGAAATCTCATATTAAATCTTTACCTCAAAGATAAATAATCTTAATTGTTAACAACACAGTTAAAAACTATATTTATTGATACGACTATTAGTCTTTATTATCGATATTTTTATTAAAACTTAATAATTATGACTACAAGAGACACACAACTATTAGCCATTAGACCAATTATTAAAAGTATAACTATTAGTCCAAATATGAGTGATGATGAGCGTTTCCAAAACACCACATTACGTCCAATTATCAAGCTTCAAAACGATTTGTTTATAGCTGTTTTTAGAAATTACATCGCTAAACACAAAAATGTATTTTACCAGTTAACTATTGAAAAACGAATGACTTACATTGAAAACGCTATACATAAAGACATCAAGTTTAGAAACAGTTTAAAAGGAATGGTTATTGGGCAATTTACCATAGCTGAATATCAAAAATATATACTAAACTCCTCCGCTTTAAATAAGCGAATGATGAATATTGTTAAACAACGTTTACAGAGTAATATTCAACTATTTGAAAAACCAAAAACTTTAAAGGCTGTTTAGCCTGAACAAATACACTATAACTGATGTTGTTTAATCTTTAATTATAGATTCACCATTTAAGTCTGTAGTTAAAACATCACTCATATAATCAAAAAATGGTCTGATGGTTTTAAAATCATCACTAACTTGTTTTGCAAAATCTGGTGCAGTAATATCTGTATCAGTATATTGCTTAGTAAAAATGAATTGTTTTTTTCTTATTAAATCAATAGCTGGATGATTTTTATCAAAATCTCTTGGAGCTGTTTTTAACTCTTCACCTTGTAAATTTCCCCAAACCTGCTGTAAAGACTTTTCATTAATAATATCTCTAACCTCTTGATCGTCCATTTCAAATTCTTTTCTAATACGCAGTAAATCGTCTTTTTCTGGATTCCAAAATCCGACAGCAATAAAATTATTACCTGGTTCTATCTGCATATAATATCCACCTCGTAATCTAGGTTTGACACGATGGAAAGCTGCGCCAAAATTATTTTTGTATGGTAATTTATTTTTAGAAAATCTTACATCTCTGTAAATTCTGAATATTTTAAGTTTTTCAAATTCGTCGTGGGATTGCAAATTAGTATACACTTCATTAAACAATATTTTAACTGCTTTTAAAGCTTTATCATATTCTGTCTTTTGATCTGCAAACCAATCACGATTATTATTAGATTTTAATTTATTAAGAAAATTTAAAGCTGTTTTAATGCTCATAACCTGTTTGTTTATTTGTAAAAATACAAAAGCCTCAAATAAACTGAGGCTTTTGTTACTATTAATCTAACATATAATTTATATGTGATAATTATTTTTTCTTTTCACAGCAATGTGATTTAATCTACTGCATCTTCAACGTCATCTGCTACATCTTCTACAGCGTCTTCTACTTTTTCTCCTGTTGTTTCTTCTCTACAACTTGTTAATACTACAGATAAAGAGAATAATAAAATAAAGGTATATGCTAATTTTTTCATGGCTTGTGTTTTTGTGTGGTTAATATTTTGGTTGATTTTTTAATTGAAGGTATTAATCTTCAATGTCATCTACAGTGTCATCAATGTTGTCTTCAACATCGTCCATAGCTTCTTCAACTTCGTCTGAAGCATCTTCTAGTCCATCTTCAACATCATCAATAGCCTTTTCGACTGTTTCTTCAGTTGATTTTTCTTCTCTACATCCTGTAACCACTAGTGACAGTGAAAATAGAATTAGAAAAGTATATAATAACTTTTTCATTGTTTTTGGTTTAAGGGTTAATAAAAGCTAATCAGTCGACTTATTTTTACTTCTAAACTATATATAATGACTGATTAGTTTTTTATTTAATTGTATTTATGATTTTACTGCTCCTTTAATTAATGATAGTACAAACAGTACTATAAAAATGAAGAATAAAATTTTAGCAATTCCTGCAGACGCTCCTGCAATTCCGCCAAATCCTAAGACTCCTGCGATTAGTGCTATAATAATAAATGTGATTGTCCAACGTAACATAATTTTTTTGGTTTTAAATGATTAATATTAGTAACTAAAAGTACTTTACTATTAGTTATTTGAGAATGAATTCTCGACTTCCTGAGGTGCATCAAAAGATAATTTGTTATCAAATTGAAGCGTCCTAATAGGAAAAGGTATGTTTATATTTTCTTTGTCATAAGCTTTTTTGATTTCGATTATAGCTTTACTTTTAGATCGCATTTTTTCAAGTGCATTTTCTGCATCAATCCAAAATCTACATAAGTAATTAATCGAGCTTCCACCATACTCGGTAAAGTAAAACTCTACGTCATCGGGTGAATCTATTTGATCAAATGTGTTGCAAATAGTTTGTTTTGTTAATTGTTCTACATGGTCTAAATCTGACTCATATCCTACTCCACACTCCAAGAAAACTCTCATTTTAGTAGTTAATGTGTAATTTTTTAATGGATTTTCTAAAATCATCTTATTTGGTATAACAACCATGTTATTATCAGCTTCCTTTATGGTAAAATCTTTTAAGTTAATATCTATAACTTCTCCAGAAAACCCATTGGTTTCTACCCAATGTCCAATTTGAATCTTTTTTCTGAAGGATAGCACAATACCAGCAAAAGTGTTAGATAAAGTCCCTTGTAAGGCTAAACCAATTGCTAAACCTGCAACACCTGCACCAGCTAATAAAGAGGTTAATGTTTTACTTAAGTTTAAAATCCCTAAAGCTAAAAACAATCCTGCAAGCACTACAACTACAGAGGACAAACGTCCAATCATGTTAGTTATAGAATTTTGATGTACACGTTTTGATACTAATTTTGTAACGTATTTATTAACGTATTTTGCAATAAAATAAGAAACAAATAAGACTACAATTGCAAGTAATAAATTTGGTATGTTAGATATTATGGCGTTTAACCATCCTTCTAATTTGCCTATTAACAAATTATAGGCTTCTGATAATTGATTTTTCATAGTAATTGGTATTATTAGTTAATATTTAAGTAAAACTTAAAGTATTAGCTATTTGTTACCACTTTTTTAAGTTGATCAGAGGTGGTTTTTGACCAAGCATTTAACATCCAACTAGATTTTTCTAATTCTCTGATATAAGCTCCTATTAAGTCAATTGTACCTTCGTCTCCAGCATCTTCAGACTTACTTAAAACTTGTGTCATTTGAGATAACATTGTTTTGTGGTCATTTAACAACTCATCTATCATTTCTTGATCCGTAATCATACTTGATGCTTCAGATAAAGATGATAATTTTAAATAGTCGCTAAATTTACTAACTGGATGATGTCTTAAGGTTAAAATACGTTCTGCTATTTCATCAACTTTTACTTTAGCTTCATTGTACATGTTTTCAAACTTTTCGTGTAGGTCAAAAAAGTTTTTACCTAACACGTTCCAGTGAAAGCTTCTTAGTTTTTGATAATATATATTGTAATCTGCTAATAAGGTATTTAACTCTATAACTACAGGTAATAGTTTTTCATCTTGCATATTCAAATAATTCATGTGTTCTGTTTTTTTAGGTTGTTAATTATCTCTGGTACAAAGATGCAACACGAATACAGTTTACATGTTATATGATTTTTTTAGAATGTTATAGAATTACAACAAATAGGTATAAAACAGGGTGTTTTCTTAATAAATTAGTGTTAAAATGAAGAAAAATGACTAGTTTTTGAACTTTTACTCAAATTGAATACTGTTTAAAATCAGTCCAGAAGCTGGTGCAACGTAATACACATCTCCTGTAAAATCTGGTTTTAAGCTAGCTTCAATATCTTGTAAAGTACGTTTACCTTGTCCTAAATGTATTAAAGCTCCCATCATTAATCGTATTTGGTTTCGCATAAAACCTTTTCCTTTTACACGTAATATGTAGCTTTTCTCAGGAAAAAAGCTAGCAGTATAAATGGTATTATCTACAATTTCGCATTTTAAGATGGTACGATTATAAATACCATTATCTGTTGGTTTGTAACAATATTTTTTTAAATAATGCTCACCTTCAAACAGTTTAGCTCCTTCTTTCATTAAGTCTATATCTAAAGGATCTAGTATAGTTGTTAAAATTGGAGCACAAAATGGATGAAACTTATCTCCAAAAGCAAACATATAAAGATATTCTTTTACTTTAGAGTGTTGTATAATATTAAACTTACTATCTACCTCACGTATTTGCAAGGCTCTGATATCTTGTGGTAAGTTGGTATTAAACAGTGCTAAAAATGCTTCAGCATCCTCAATAGGTTCTTCTAAAAAAAGTTCAAAAGCTGCACTTTCTGCACTAACCATAGCATCTGTACGACCAGAAGTTAACGTTTTAAATTTCTTTTTTTCTAAAATGAAGTTTAATGTCCTATCAATCATTAAATGCAACGTCTTTAAGTTTGGTTGTTTTTGCCAACCATGGAACCTGTATCCTAAATACTGTACGCTTATCACGTAAAAAAACTTTTTCTGCATATCTAATTTTGAATGCCGAAAATACTGCTTTACGCCACATATCGCAAAAATTTTATACCTTGAAACACTTTAACTAACTAAAAACTTAAATTATGACTAACGTAACCACTCAAAAACCACCAATGTGGTTTTTAGTTATTAGCATTATTGCTTTAATATGGAATGCACTAGGTGTTATGGCTTACCTAGGACAAACTTTAATGACAGATGAGATGATTGCACAATTACCTAAAGCAGAACAAGACATGTATGCTAATTTACCTTCTTGGTACCTTGGTGCATTTGCTATAGCTGTTTTTGCTGGAACTATTGGAAGTTTAGCTCTTGTATTAAAAAAGAAATGGGCATTTAATGTATTATTAATATCATTAGTAGCAGCAATAATACAAATGTGTTATTTGGCTTTTGTAATAAAAATGACTAACGCTATGACACCAATGATAATTTTAGTTGGTATAGCCTTAGTTTGGTTATCAGATTATGCTACAAAAAAAGGATGGCTGTCTTAAAATTATAACTCACAAAAAAACATCAGCATTTAGCTGATGTTTTTTTTTATTCATAAATTAATTAAACTTTTTAATTAATCCAACATCCATCCCATGGAGTGTTTTCTTCTAAAGGTATATCAAATGGTTCTTGATTATAAGTATTACCAGAAGCACTACCGCTAACTTCTAAAAAACGATAAGCCCAACATTGACTTGGATGTTCAACTATATTATTTGTCAACGTAAGATTAGTCATCTCTTTAAATGCCAGGTGACCATTATCCATAAAGTTATTTGTTATTTCTAAATCAGCACCTCTATACATATACATACCACAGTTATTTAATGTATTATCGTATATGTAAGTGGTTGCAGGATTAGTTTTAGGACTATCGTTGGAATACATTATAATACCATTCCAGTTATTAACAGATACTGTACGCATGGTTATACTATTATTTCTAATAGTCCAATCTGCATTTTTCCAATAGACTATTGGTCCATCAATATACTGGCTATCTTCTCCTTGTAATAAAATATTATCTTCAAGTAAAACATTTTTCCCATCAGTATTTACAATGTCTCCACCTCTATTATTGTGAAAATAATTATTTCTAATTGTAATATTTTCATTTAATCGTCCAGCACCTTCTAAATCAATTCCAAATTGAGGAGCAATTCCATTTGTATGATGAATTTCATTGTTTTCTATCAAAACTTCAGCACTTCCAACAAGTGAAATACCTTGACGTCTATTATCTGAGAAGTTGTTTCTTCTAATATCAATATTTTTTAGTAATTGTTGATCTGCATCACTTGGACTACCAACCAATAATATTCCGTCACCATTAGCTTTACCTAAAGTTACATTTTCAACGGTAACATATTCACTTTCATCTTCAATACAAATTAAATGACCTTCATCATGAGCTACAGCACCATCACTAGTTCTTGGAGTATATTCATGATTATCTCTATCTCCAAGAATAGTTCCTCCAGAAATTACAACATGAGATTTACCACGAACAGCTATTGCACAGTAATTCCATTTATTATTTGGTGCCATTTCAATTATGGCATTTTGATCTAATAACAACGCCATATTGCTATCCAAAACTATTCCTGCTTGATAAATATCATTACCATATTTACCAATTAAATAATGTCCTGCAGGCAAACAAACTTCACCATAACCTTGTGAAATAGCCCAATCAATAGCTGCTTGAATATTATCTGTTGTTTTAACTGGTTCTGTCCTATTGTTTGGTATGTCCCAAGCTTGAAGGTCAATACAATAACGCTCATTAGAAATTTGATCGTAAGGCATAACGTCTATTGGTGTCATGACTCCATTAAACGGATTTGGATTGTCAGGATCTGTTGGACTTAAAGGTGTTACAACCGTAGCTGTTTGGTCATCATCTATATCATCAAAACAAGATGTTAAAGATAAAGCCAAACTTAAAGCTAGGAAGTAGTTTCTAAAATTGATTTGGTTGATCATTTTTCAGTTTAATTATTATACGTACAAAACCCGAAAAAAGACTTTATTTTTTTTCACGTCCTTTTAAAACACCAACTACATCTTTGATTTTAAAACCTTTAGCTTGTAATAACATTAAGTAATGGAACAATAAATCTGCGCTTTCGTTTAAAAACAAATCGTCGTTATCATCTTTTGCTTCAATAACCACTTCTACAGCTTCCTCTCCTACTTTTTGAGCCACCTTATTAATACCCTTTGCAAATAATGAAGCTACATAGGATGTAGAAGAATCTCCACTTTTTACACGACTTTCAATTGTGTTTTCTAATTTAGAAATGAATCCAAAATTTTCAGTATTTGCGTCGTTCCAGCAGGTATCGCTTCCTGTATGACATGTTGGCCCTTTTGGATTTACTTGAATTAATAACGTATCATTATCACAATCTAATTTAATATCAACCAGATTTAAAACGTTACCACTCTCTTCTCCTTTAGTCCATAAACGGTTTTTTGTTCTGCTAAAAAAGGTAACTAATTTAGTATCTTTTGTTTTATTAAACGCTTCTTCGTTCATGTAACCCAACATCAATACATTTTTTGTTGTTGCGTCTTGGATTACTGCTGGTACTAATCCGTCGTTATTTTTATTAAAATCTATGTTCATTTTTTTTGTTTTGTCTGGTCGAGCGCAGTCGAGACCTCTATATTTCAAATAACCTCTCGACTGCGCTCGAGAAGACATTAATTTTTATGAAATGCTGAAACGAATTCAACAAGACAATTTATAGTCGTACTGCTATATTATTATCTCTTAATTCTTCTTTTAAATCTTTTATTGCAATTTCACCAAAATGAAAAACACTTGCAGCCAATGCAGCATCTGATTTACCCATTTTAAAGGTATCCACAAAATGCTGAACCGTTCCTGCTCCACCTGAAGCTATTATAGGAATATTTAAAGTTTCAGACAACTTGGCTAAAGCTTCGTTTGCAAAACCTGCTTTGGTACCATCGTTATTCATAGATGTAAACAAAATCTCTCCTGCTCCTCTACTTTCAACCTCTTTTGCCCAATCGAATAAATTTAACTGAGTTGGGATACTTCCTCCTGCCAAATGCACTATCCATTCGCCATCAATTTGTTTGGCATCTATAGCTACAACAACACATTGGCTCCCAAATTTGTTTGCTAATTCGTTAACTAATTCTGGTCGTTTTACTGCTGAAGAATTAACAGACACTTTATCTGCTCCAGATTTTAAAAGCACATCTACATCTTCAACAGACGAAATACCTCCTCCAACTGTAAACGGTATATTAACGTGTTCTGCCACCTTTAAAACCATATCAATCATGGTTTTTCTACCTTCTAAAGTTGCCGAAATATCTAAAAACACAAGCTCATCTGCTCCTTTTACAGCATATTGCTTCGCTAATTCTACTGGATCTCCAGCATCACGTAGGTTTACAAAATTGACACCTTTAACGGTTCTCCCGTTTTTAATGTCTAGACATGGTATAATTCGTTTTGTAAGCATAATTTTATTTGTTAATGGATATAAAGAAGCAATCCGTAACTTAATTAAGAGATTGATTCATTTTATTGGCAATGACACTTTATTTTTAAATTATAAAAATCGTTCTAATTCTTTTAAAGAGATTCTGTTTTCATAAATCGCTTTACCAATAATTATACCTTCACAATTAATTTCTGAAAGCTTTTCTAGATCTTCAATAGTTGTTACTCCACCAGAAGCTATAAGTTTAATAGACTGACCAGAACTACCGTTTGTACACTCTTCAATAATATTTTTGTACAACTCAATTGATGGACCTTCTAGCATTCCGTCTTTTGAAATATCTGTACAAACTACATATTGAATGCCTTGTTTTTGATACTCTTTTATAAACGGAATGACATCTAAACTACTTTCTTCTAACCAACCACTAATGGCTATTTTTTCGTTTTTACAATCTGCTCCTAAAATGATTTTTTGAGAACCATATTTACTTATCCAACGCTCAAACGTATCTCTGTTTTTAACAGCAATACTACCTCCTGTTATTTGTTTTGCTCCAGAATTAAATGCTGTGATAATATCATTATCAGATTTTAAACCACCTCCAAAATCAATTTTTAAGTTTGTTTTAGATGCAACTTGCTCTAAAACTCTGTAGTTTACAACATGATCGGCTTTTGCACCATCTAAATCGACCATATGCAAATACTCTATTCCTGCGCCTTCAAACTGTTTTGCAACTTCTAGTGGATTTTCATTGTAAATTTTAGTGGTATTGTAATCACCTTTTGTTAAGCGTACACATTTACCGTCTATGATATCTATTGCTGGTATTATTCTCATGTTATAATTCTATAAAATTCTTTAAAATTTGTTCTCCCACTACTGATGATTTTTCTGGATGAAATTGTACACCATAAAAATTATCTTTTTGTAAAGCTGAAGCAAAATCTACACTATATGTAGTTGTGGCAATGCTTTCTTTACAAGCTTCTGCATAAAAACTATGTACAGAGTACATGAATGCCTCGTCTTTAATACCTTTAAACAGCTTAGATTTTAGATCGGTTATCGTATTCCATCCCATTTGTGGTACTTTAACGGTATTATTGAAACGCTTTACATCTACATTAAAAATACCTAAACCTTTGGTATTACCTTCTTCTGAAGATTTACACATCAATTGCATGCCTAAACAAATTCCTAAAACTGGTTGTTTTAAAGTTGGAATTAAAGTATCTAAACCGCTTTCTTTTAGCATTTGCATTGCAAAACTTGCCTCACCAACACCAGGAAAAATTACTTTGTCTGCTGCTTTAATCTTATCAGGATTATTTGATAAAATAGCATCGTAACCTAAGCGTTTAAAGGCAAATTGAATACTTTTTATATTACCTGCTCCGTAATTTATTATTACTAATTTCATTACAACATTCCTTTAGTTGATGGTAAAAACATTTTGTTAGCATCACGCTTTACAGCCATTTTCATTGCTTTTGCAAAGGCTTTAAAAATACCTTCTATTTTGTGGTGTTCGTTAGTGCCTTCTGCTTTAATGTTCAAGTTGCATTTTGCACCATCTGTAAACGATTTAAATAAGTGGAAAAACATTTCGGTTGGCATATCGCCTATTTTTTCGCGTTTAAAATCAGCTTCCCATTCTAACCAGTTTCTACCTCCAAAGTCAACAGCTACTTGCGCTAAACAATCGTCCATTGGCAAACAAAATCCGTAACGCTCAATCCCTAATTTATTACCTAAAGCTTTGTTGAATAATTCCCCTAAAGCAATCATGGTATCTTCAATCGTGTGGTGCTCATCAACTTCTAAGTCGCCATCAACTTTTATGGTTAAATCCATTGCGCCATGACGACCAATTTGGTCTAACATGTGGTCAAAAAATGACAAACCTGTATCAATATCATTTTTACCAGAACCATCTAAATTTAGCTTAATATAAATCTTAGTTTCGTTGGTATTACGCGTGATTTCTTCAACACGATCATTTAGTTTTAAAAACTCGTAAATAGTTTTCCAATCTGTGCTTGTTAATGCAATAGAATCTAAAATTTCTTGTTTAGAAGTTTCAATTTCATCTGCACCTAATTCTGGATCTTCAGATAAAAAGATACCTTTTGCTCCAAGGTTTTTAGCCAATTCCATATCTGTAATTCTATCGCCTAAAACAAAACTGTTTTCTAAATCGTATTCAGCTTTATCAAAATACTTTGTTAGTAAACCTGTTCTTGGCTTGCGTGTTTCGGCATTTTCATGCGGAAATGTTTTGTCTATACAAACTTCAGAAAACACAACACCTTCTTTTTCGAATGCTGAAATCACTTTGTTTTGCGCTGGCCAAAAGGTGTCTTCTGGAAAAGAATCTGTCCCTAAACCATCTTGATTTGTTACCATAACTAGCTCAAAATCTAACTCTGAAGCTATTTTAGCCATGTATTGAAACACTTTTGGATAGAACTCTAATTTCTCTAAACTATCTAATTGATAATCTACAGGTGGTTCTAAAACTAAGGTTCCGTCTCTGTCTATGAATAGTACTTTTTTCATGATTATATGTTCTTGTGAGATTCTGAAACAAGTTCAGAATGACGTTATATATTTTTTAAAGCTTCAATTAATTTTTGGTTTTCAACAGCAGTTCCAATAGTAATTCGAATACAATTTTCGACCTGAGTATTTCTATTTCTAATAATTACTTTTTTATCTATTAAATATTGATAGGTATTATCTGCATCATCAACTTCAACTAATAAAAAGTTAGCTTCTGTAGGATATATTTTTTTTACGATAGGTAATTGACTTAAAGCGTCTTTTAACTTCGTTCTTTCTAAAAGAATATTGTCAATATTTTTAGTAACTTCAGCTTGATTATTTAAGCTATTTAAAACTGCTTCCTGATTTAAAGTGCTTACATTATAAGGAGGCTTTACACGATTATAAAGCGTAATAATTGCTTCGCTAGCATAGGCAACTCCTACTCTAACACCTGCTAATCCCCAAGCTTTACTAAAGGTTTGACTTACAATTAGATTGTTGTATTTATTTATGTTTTTAATGAATGATGCTTGAGAGCTAAAGTCGATATAAGCTTCATCTACAATCACAATACCATTAAAATTCTCTAAGATATATTCAATGTCATCAGTGTTAATTGTATTTCCTGTTGGATTATTTGGTGAGCAAATAAAGATAATTTTAACCTCTTCAAAATCTAAATACGGTTGTAATTGATTTAAGTTTATTTGAAAATCATTAATCAATGGTTGCTTAATCACCTCTATATTATTGATGTTTGCAGACACATCGTACATTCCGTAAGTTGGTGTAAAGGTTAAGACTTTGTCTTTTCCAGGTTCACAAAAAATACGAAAAGCTAAATCTATAACTTCATCGCTTCCGTTACCAATAAAAATCTGGTTAGATTCTACCGATTTAATAGCTGATAACTTTTGTTTAATTTCTGATTGTTGAGGATCAGGATAACGGTTTAATTCTCCAAACGGATTTTCGTTGGCATCTAAAAACACATCTGCTGTACCTTTAAACTCATCTCTTGCAGATGAATACGGTTTTAAAGCTTTAATATTTGCTCTAACTAGGTTGTTTATGTTGAATGTTGTATTCATTTTTATAATTACTGAATAAATTACAGTTCTCTATTATATTCATTTTGTGTGATACTGAAACGAGTTCAGTATGACGTAACGATAGTATTTAAACTTTACCTCTTAATTTAATTCCTTGCTACAAATCTTTCGTGACACTGAAATGAGTTCAGTATGGCGTTATGATAGTATTTAAAATTTACCTCTTATTTCTAATTATTAACTTTAAATCTTGCGTCACACTGAACTTGTTTCAGTGTCTCATTATTTTAAATCTTTTAATCTAATTGAAACTGCGTTTTTGTGTGCTTGTAATCCTTCGGCTTCAGCCATTAACTCTATAGTTTTACCTATATTTTGAATACCTTCTTTAGTAATTTTCTGAAACGTAATAGCTTTTGTAAAACTGTCTAAATTAACTCCTGAATACGCTTTACTAAATCCGTTTGTTGGTAAAGTATGATTGGTTCCTGAGGCATAATCTCCTGCACTTTCTGGTGTGTAATTACCTATAAATACTGAGCCTGCGTTTTCAATTCCGTTAACATAAAAGTCATCGTCTTTTGTACATACAATAAAGTGTTCTGGTCCATATTGATTAATTAAATCTAGAGCTATTGCATCCGTTTCAACTAAAATAGATTTAGAATTTTCAATCGCTTGTTTAGCAATATCCTGTCTAGGAAGTGCTTTAATTTGAACCTCTATTTCTTCCGCTACAGCGTTAATTAAATTTTGAGAGGTAGACACTAAAATGACTTGACTATCTGCGCCATGTTCTGCTTGAGACAACAAATCTGAAGCTACATAACTAGCCTTTGCAGTATCATCTGCAACGACTAATAACTCACTTGGACCTGCTGGCATATCGATTGCCACACCATATTTGGTTGCTAATTGTTTAGCGACAGTAACAAACTGATTTCCTGGACCAAAAATCTTATAAACTTGAGGAATAGATGCTGTTCCAAAAGTTAGTCCAGCAATGGCTTGAATGCCACCAACTTTAATAATTTTTGTAACTCCACATAATTGTGCTGTGTATAAAATTTCGTTAGCTATTTTTCCTTCTTTATTTGGAGGAGAACATAAAACAATCTCCTTACATCCTGCGATTTGTGCAGGAACAGCTAACATTAAAACTGTTGAAAATAAAGGTGCAGTACCAGCAGGAATGTAAATCCCAACTTTTTGAATAGCTCTTTTCTCTTGCCAGCAGTTAACACCTTTTGCAGTTTGCACACTAACTTTTTCTGTTTTTTGTGCTTTATGAAAGTTTTCTATGTTTGTTTTTGCTTGCTGTATGGCTTGCTTTAATTCGGTAGAAATTTTAGCACTTGCTACTTTTACTTCTTCAGTAGTTACAGTGTTTGATGCTAATTCTGCTCCATCAAATAATTGTGTGTATTTCGCTACTGCTTGGTCACCATTACGTTGTACATCATCAAAAATTTGAGTTACCGTAGTTTCAATATCATTAACGGTTTGCGTTGGTCGTTTTAAAATGTCTGACCATGTCGATGGGTTTGGATTGCTAATAGTTTTCATTTATATCACCATATTTTCGATTGGACAAACAAGGATACCTTCTGCACCATTTTCTTTTAACTCGTCAATAATTTCCCAGAAATCATTTTTGTTAATTACAGAGTGGATTGAACTCCAACCCTCTTTAGCAAGAGGTAAAACCGTTGGACTTTTCATACCTGGAAGAATGCTTATAATATCGTCTACCTTATTATTTGGTGCGTTTAGCAATACATAACGTGATTGTCTAGCTTTTAAAACAGACTGTAATCTAAATTGTAATTTATTTAAAATGGCTTGGTTGTCTTGAGAAATTTTAGGAGATACAGCCAATACTGCTTCCGATTTTAAAATAACTTCTGCTTCCTTTAAACCGTTTTTAAATAATGTGCTTCCGCTTGACACAATATCTACAATTGCATCTGCTAAGCCAATATTTGGTGCAATTTCAACAGAACCATTAATTATGTGCAAGTTTGCTTTAATTCCGTTTTTATCTAAAAATTGATTTACTGTGTTTGGATAAGAGGTTGCTATACGCTTTCCTTCTAAATCTTTAATCGAATTGTAAGATGCACCTTTTGGTACAGCAACAGAAACTTTGCATGAAGAAAAACCTAATTTTTCGGCAATTTTAATATCGTTTCCTTTTTCTATTAAAACATTTTCTCCAATAATAGCAACATCTACCACTCCATCTTTAAGATATTGAGGAATATCTCCATTACGTAGGTAAAAAATTTCTAGTGGAAAGTTTTTAGCTGAAGCTTTTAGTTGGTCTTTACCATTGTCTATTGAAATACCAACAGCTTTAAGGATTTTCATTGAATCCTCGTTTAATCTTCCTGACTTTTGAACTGCAATTTTTAATTTACTCATTTTAGTTTCTTTTTTATTTTTTATTTTTTTTTGAAAATTTGAGTAAATCTTAAAACGACGTTTTTAAAAACAAAAAAACCGCTTGATTTACTCAAACGGTTTTAAAAATATTTTGGATTTATTCAATACATTTCTATCTGGCTTGAGTGCTAGTATGGAAATGATGATGATGTGATTGAATAAAATTCATGTTTCTTTTTTTTGTCTTAACAAAGATTGTAAAAATAATATTACAAATCCAAATTTAAGTACATTAAATTAATGTTAAGCCTTATTGGTTACCTAAAATAATTGGCATACCAGAATCTCCAGAACCAATAACTATAACTTTACTGTTGTTTGATTCTGAAAGCTTTACAGTAGCTTCAATACCTTTATCTTGTAATATTTTATCTGTTAAAGATGCACTTAAAATTTTATTTGCATCTGCTTTACCTTGTGCTTCAATTATTACTTTTTCTGCCTCTTTAGCTGCTGTAACTAACCTAAACTCATATTCTAAAGATTCTTGTTCTTGTTTTAATTTACGCTCAATAGCATCTTTAATTGTTGGTGGTAATGTTACATCTCTAATTAAAATATTGTTTAATTGAATGTACTGAGATTCGACTATTTTTTTAGTTTCTTCAAAAATTTCATCTTGAATAGCATCACGCTTACTAGAATATAATTGCTCTGGTGTATAACGACCTACAACACTTCTAGCTGCACTACGTATAGCTGGCTGTAATACACGACTAACGTACTCTCTACCTTTTTCTTTATGTAATTTACTTAAGTTTTTGTAATCTGGCTGATATAATACAGACGCATCCAATTTGATATCTAGTCCGTTAGAAGACAATACCGACATTTTTTCTGGTAACTCTTGCTGTCTAACCTCATAATCAATAACACTATTCCAAGGTGCAACAAAATTAATACCTTCTCCTAAAGGCTCGCTATTAGGGTCAACACCTCCTCCTAATTGATATAAAACTCCTGCATGACCAGAGTCAATAGTTTTAACAGATTTGGTGATAATAATAATTCCGACTATAACCGCAAATAAAACAGGGAAAGCCACTTTTGGTAATTTATCCATTGTAATTTTTTAATTTAAATTAATCCTTTGTATTTTCTGATAAACCACTCTAATGCTAAGCTAAGCACGATAATAAAGAGTAAATAATACCAATCTATCAAAGGTACGACACTTTTATTACTTTTTTGAATGGGTTGGTAACGCTTGTCGTTTAATAAGTCATTAGCTAATGCTTTGTAATTATTTATAAAAAAAGCGTTTCCGTTACTATTAGTAGCAACTTGTTGTAGTTTTGTTACATCTGCATTTAAAAATTGTTGCTCGACGTTATATTCTATTATCTTAAAATTACCAGAGACTGAAATATTTTCTGAAGAAGATTTAACTGTAAAACTATAGCTTCCAGAAGCTAAACCATTTAAATTAACTTGGTAATTATTCTCTTTTAAAATTAAAGGTCTTGTTGTTGTTTCTAAAGATTGGTTATTTTTTACAACGATAGATAGTGATGTATTGTCATCAAACTCGTAATTTTTATTAAAAAACTGAGCACTAATTATAATATTATCGCTTCCATTATAAAACGAATTATAATCAATATTCAATCTGTTTTTTCGCTTGTTAGATGCTAAATACTGTACTAGTTTACCAATAAAATTATCAAATTTCAGAAAACTATCTTCGTTTAAATAACTTTGCGCTCTCCACTTCCAAAGATCTTCTCCAAATAATATAGCTTCTCTCCTACCATTAATTTCTAAAGTTGTTAATAATGGCTGTTTCGTTTGAATACCTGAAACGGTTTTATACAAAATTGTTTCAGACGGTAAATTAAAATCTGCTTCACCAAAAGTAGATTTTAGAGGCGGAAAATTATTAAAATCTAAATCTTCAATTATAAAAGCTGAATAATTAGTGTTTAAATTAGGTTGGTAATCTTCGGTTTGAGTCGTTGCTTCTAAATTATAATCTGTTTGAATTTCATTTAAAAATAACCAATCTGTTTTAGGTCCTGATATTACCCATTTATTTTTATTTTGTTTTTCTAATTCGGCAAACAAAGACTTAAATGAATTGTTTGGCTGATACAGTATAACTAATTGAAAATCATTTAATTGATTTAAAATTTTATTAGGATTTAAAAATACAACCTCACGCTGTTCATTACTTTCAACACTCTTCTTTAAAGCACCTAAATCAGGATGTAAAACAGTACTTACAATTGCAACTTTAGACTTTTGATCAATGACTTCTACTGCAAAATTTTTATAATTATTGGTTTTATTTTTTTCAGTTGATAACGGAATTACTTGTGCTTTGTAATCCTGTACTCCAACACTATTAGCTGATAAATTAAAGTTTAAAACCTCACTATTTTTTGATTTATCTAAGGTAATGACTTTAGAAAATACAGTAGTATTTCCTTTAGTAACCACAAATTTACTTGAAATAGCTTGATCTCCATTGTAGATTACTATAGCTTCTACAGGAAATTTATTTTTTAAATATGCATATTTATTAACGTTAAGCTTACTAATTTGCAAGTCTGAATACACAACGGTATCTCCTAAAATAATAGGATAAATAGGTTGATTGTATTTTTTAGCTGAAAATTGATAATCACTACCAATGGTTTGGTTTCCGTCGGACACAACAATTGTTGGTGCTGTACTATTTTTATATACTTGAGATAACTGCTTAAAAACCTTATCTAAGTTAGTTTGATTTTGATTAAATGATAAGCTATCATTAGAATTTAATGTGTTTCCGAATGAAAACAATTCAATATTAAACTTATTATTTAATTCTGCGTTATTTGATATAGAATTTACAAACTCTTGAGCTTTTACATCTTGTTTTAAGTGCTTTATAGACGATGAATTATCTACAGCAACTACCAAATTTGGTTTTACAATATCATATTTAACTTGCTCAAACTTTGGGTTAATCAGTAATAACAATACTGAAAACAAAGTAATAAAACGCAAAAAAGCAAAAAGCGCATTAGATGTTGATGCGCCTTTTGCTTTATATTTATATTGAAACAGAGCTAGTAAAAGTGCTACTACTCCTGCTAAAATGATATATAATACTGTTTCTGTTGACATTAAATAAATTACGTTAACATTCCTCCATCAACATTTAACGTCTGACCAGTAACATAAGCAGACATGTCTGATGCTAAAAACACACATACATTTGCGATGTCTTCTGGTGTACCACCACGTTTTAAAGGAATTGCATTACGCCATTCTTTAACTGTGTTTTCATCTAATTTTGCTGTCATTTCTGTTTCAATAAAACCTGGAGCAATCACGTTACTTCTAATATTTCTTGAACCTAACTCTAAAGCAACAGACTTAGAAAAACCAATGATACCAGCTTTTGATGCAGCATAATTAGTTTGTCCAGCATTACCCTTAACACCAACTACAGAACTCATGTTAATAATAGACCCTTTACGTTGTTTTAGCATTGTGCGTTGTACAGCTTTTGTCATGTTGAATACAGACTTAAGGTTAACTTCGATTACTTTATCAAAGTCCTCTTCACTAATACGCATTAACAAATTATCTTTAGTAATTCCTGCATTGTTTATTAATACATCAATACTACCAAATTCTGTAAGTACATCCTGAGCTAAAGTTTGAGCTTCGTCAAAACTAGCAGCATTACTTTTATATCCTTTTGCTTTAACACCTAAAGCTATTAATTCTTTTTCTAACTCATTTGCTGCGTCTACAGATGAGCTGTATGTAAATGCAACATTAGCACCTTGCTGAGCAAATACTTGAGCAATACCTTTACCAATACCTCTTGAAGCACCTGTAATTATTGCTGTTTTTCCTTCTAAAAGTTTCATTAAAATAATATTTGATTTGTTTTTGTTTACACGAAAACACATTGTTAGTTTACTATTTCAAATATAGTAATTACAATTTGTTATGTATAAAAAAACCTCATAATTTATAGTAATTATGAGGTTTTGTATTCTAATTCTTTTTAGTCAATAGACTATTAAAGTTACATTTTTACGTCTTCAGATTTTTCGTAATTAAATAAATGGTCAATATCCATTTCTTGAACTTTTCCTAATTTATTTAAAGCTTTTAAATCAACGTCTTTTTTATTACCAATTACCATGACGTTGTAATCTTCACCTTTTATGTTTTTATTAAAAAACTCGCGTAAGTCTGCTAAAGTCATATCTTTAATAGCATTATACATAGCCTCTCTGTTATCTTCAGAGATTCCTAATTTTTGAAGTCTTTCATAATTCCAGAAAATACTTGATTTATTAATACGCTGTGCAGCTATTTTTTTAAGCGTAGACTCTTTAGCAGCATTAAATTGTGCTTCAGATTCTGGCATATCATTCATTAATCCCATCATAGCATCAACAGCTTCTGGCATTTTATTAGCCTGAGTACCAATGTAAGCCATCATGTAATTAGCATCATCTTTTTCTCTAGCTGTACTGTAGCTTGACCAAGCAGAATATGCTAATGATTTAGATTCTCTAATTTCCTGAAATACAATGGAAGATAGTCCACCACCAAAATAAGTATTGAATAATGTTGAAGCAGCCATATTTTCAGCTTTAAAAGGCTCTCCTTTAGCTAAAAACATCATTTCTGATTGTACCATATCAAAATCTACAAAATACACATTTCCACCTGTTTCTTTTTCTTCAAAAGTCATAGCTTCAGGATAATCCTTTAATTGTACATTAACTTTATGTGATGCATTTAAGGCAGATACAGCATTGTCTATATCTTTACCATAGTAAAACATACGTTGCTTGTAATTTTTTAAATCCTTTGCTAAAGCAACCAATTCTTCAGGATTAATTTTATTTAACTCTGATACCGAAATTATATTACGGAAACTAGAATTTTCGCCATATTTGGCATAGTTAAGTAAACCACGTCTTAAAATACTCCCTTTATTAGTCTTAGTATTTTGTCTTCCTTTAGCTATAGATTGTACATATTTATCATAAGCTTCTTGATCTGCAACAGCATTATCTAATAAATGTTCTAGTAATTCTAATCCTTTTGGAAGATTTTCTTTTAAACCACTTAAACCAATGTATGTTTTTTCGTTACCAGTATTAACGTAATAATCTACTCCTAACTTATAAAACTCTTTTTTAAGTTGCTCATTAGAATATTTTTCTGTTCCTAAATACTCTAAATAGCCAACAGCTAAGTCTAATTTTTTATCATTATCACTTCCCATGTCAAAAATGATATTCATATCAAACAAATCATTTGTTTCATTTTCAATGTAAGATACTTTAATTCCGCTATCAGTTTTAGTTTCTTTTATAGCTGAAGCATAATCCACATAAACAGGCTTAAGAGCTTCAGATTGAATGTTATTAAACTCTTCTATAAATTCAGAATTAGATCCTCTATTTAAATTTACTGGAGTTATTCCTGGGTTTTGAACCTTTACAATATTTTCATCAATACCTTTACGTTTATAAGTTACAACGTAATTGTCTTTATAAAATGAATTAGCAAAATCAACTAATTCTTGCTTAGTTATCTTTTTAAGATCATCTAAAAATTTAACTTTATCTTCCCAGTTTTCGTTATGGATAAACGCATTTACATACGCATCTGCAACAGCTGTACTGCTTTCGTATTGTTTAAGTTGAGATTTTTTTAAGTCATTAATTACAGCATCAATCATCCAATCTTCAAACTCTCCTTTTTTTAGCTTTTCAATTTGCTCTAAAAGTAATTCTTTAAGTTCATCTAAAGACTGACCTTCTTTTGGTGCTCCACTTAAAACATGATAACCATAGTCATTTAAAAATGTAGGCGACGATCCTGCATATTGCACTAATTGCTTTTGATTTAAGTTTAAATCCATTAAACCAGCATTTCCGTTAGCTAAAATCATATCTGCTAAAGTTACCAGTTTTTCATCCTCTGTTTTTACACCTCCAGTACGATATGCAATAGAAATACTTTCTGATGTTGGTCCAAAAACTTCGTTTTCTACTACACTTGTTATCATTTCTTCTTTAGGTAATTCTGGATGTTTAACTTCCTTTTTCTCTAATTTACCAAAGCTTTCATTTACTTTACTTATTGTAGCATCAAAATCTAAATCTCCAACCAATACTACAGCCATGTTATTTGGGACGTAATATTTATCAAAATAATTATGAATATCAACCATCGATGGGTTTTTCAAATGCTCGGCAGTACCAATAGTTGTTTGTTGACCATATGGATGATTAGGAAATAAACCTTTAAGCATTGCTGCATAACGTTTACGTCCATCACTATCTTGGCCTCTATTAAACTCTTCAAAAACAGCTTCTAACTCAGTATGAAATAAACGTAACACGACTTGTCCAAAACGTTCACTTTCAAGCTTTAAAAATTTATCAAGCTCGTTTGCAGGAATTTTATTTGTATAAACTGTTTGCTCAAACCATGTGTAAGCGTTTGTACCAGTGGCACCAAGAGAACTTGACATTTTATCATACTCGTTAGCTACAGAAAAATTTGAAGCTGCTAATGATACACGGTCAATTTCTTTATAAATAGCTAATTTATTATCTGGATTTTTTTCTGCTCTATGTTTTTCATATAAATTAGAAATAGTATCTAGATATTTTTTTTCAGTTTCCCAGTTAACAGTACCAATTTTATCTGTTCCTTTAAAAACCATGTGTTCTAAATAGTGAGCTAATCCTGTAGATTGTTTAGGATCGTAGTTAGAACCTGCTCTTACTGCAATGTATGTTTGTATTTTAGGTTCGTCTGTGTTTTTACTTAAATAGACTTTTAATCCATTATCTAAAGTGTATAAACGTAATCCTGTTGGGTCATTTGCAACGGTTTGATAACTAAATCCATTAGCGTCATTTTGGGTTTCTGACTTAGCTACCGAAGACGCTGTATTACCTTTTTTGCAACTAGCAACTAAAGTAATTATAGCAATAGCTAAGACTAATTTTAAGTGTTTCATTTTTTGATTGATTATATTAATAAAAAAAGTTCGTTAGCTAAATTAAGCTAACGAACTTTAAAGGGTATTATATTTTGAGTATTTTAACAGAAAATCAACAGATTTCTTATCCTAATACTTCTGCTACTTTTTTACCAATTTCAGCTGGAGAATCTACAACGTGGATACCACATTCTTTCATAATCGCTTTTTTAGCTTGAGCTGTATCATCAGATCCACCTACAATTGCACCTGCGTGACCCATTGTACGACCTGCTGGAGCAGTTTCACCTGCTATAAATCCTACGATTGGTTTTTTACTACCAGACTCTTTATACCATTTAGCAGCATCAGCTTCTAATTGACCACCAATCTCACCAATCATAACAACACATTCAGTTTCTGGATCGTTAATTAATAACTCAACAGCTTCTTTAGTAGTTGTACCAATAATTGGATCTCCTCCAATACCAATTGCAGTTGTGATACCTAAACCTTGTTTTACAACTTGGTCTGCAGTTTCATAAGTTAAAGTACCTGATTTAGATACAACACCTACTTTACCTTTTTTGAAAACAAAACCTGGCATGATACCAACTTTAGCTTCACCTGGAGTAATAACTCCTGGACAGTTAGGACCAACTAAACGACAATCTTTATCTTTAATATAATCTGCAGCTTTAATCATATCTGCAACAGGAATACCTTCTGTAATAGTAATAATTACTTTAATTCCAGCGTTGGCAGCTTCCATAATTGCATCTGCAGCAAAAGCTGGTGGCACAAAAATGATTGTTGTATCTGCACCTACTTTATCAACAGCTTCTTGAACTGTATTAAAAACTGGCCTGTCTAAGTGTGTTTGTCCACCTTTACCTGGTGTAACACCACCTACTACATTTGTTCCGTATTCAATCATTTGACCAGCGTGAAAAGTACCTTCACTACCTGTAAATCCTTGAACTATTATTTTTGAATCTTTGTTTACTAAAACGCTCATGTTTTGTATTGATTAAGAAGTTTTATGTTGAATTGTTATTTACTTTACAAAAGTAAGTTTTTGTCTGCTAATTGAAAACGAATTTAATATTTAATTTATTAAAATGATGATAAGCTTTGAGGATTCTCGTCAAACAACTGACTAATTTCGTATCCTTTGTATAATAGACCGTTTTTGACTTCCCAAATGGAAATAAAATGTGCTATTGGTTCGATTTCATCTGGTCTTTCAATTGTTGCTGCATAAGCAGTATATCTTGCAGTAATTGTATCGTTTTCTTTTAATAAATGGCTTAATTTATATGTAAACGTTACAAATGACTGCCTTATATCTTGTAATTTGGCTTTAATACCATCATGATCTAAAGCTATATAGCCTTTACTACTATTCCAATGTAATTGACAATCTTTGTCAAACATATTTATAGCATCTTCTGATTTTGCTAAATCTAAATTATAAAAGGCTTTAACAACCGCTCTTGCTGACATCTATTTATTTTTTAAATGTTTGATAATTTCTGGAATTCGCTTAATGTAAGCCAATTCTTTTAATTTTACTCGTGATTCTTCAATTGGAGTACCAAAATAAGATTTACCACCTTCGATAGATTTTGTAACACCTGTTTGACCTAAAACATTAGCTTTTTTACCAATTGTAATTCCGCTGGTAGTACCAACTTGTCCCCAAAGTGTCACTTCATCCTCTATGATACAACATCCTGCAATCCCTGTTTGTGATGCAATTAAGCATTTTTTACCAATTACAGTGTCGTGACCAACTTGAATTTGGTTATCTAGTTTAGAGCCTTCTCCTATAATAGTATCTCCTGTAACCCCTTTATCAATAGTACAAAGGGCTCCAACATCAACATTATCTTTTATTACAACTCTACCTCCAGATTTAAGTTGATCAAATCCTTCTGGTCTATTTTTGTAATAAAAGGCGCTTGCACCTAAAATTGTACCAGCGTGTATAGTTACATTATTACCAATTACTGTATCATCATATATACTTACATTGGAATGTATGACACAGTTGTCGCCAATAACAACATTATGACCAATAAAACAATTGGGTTGAATTATAGTATTTTCACCAATCTTAGCTGAAGCTGAAATAGCTGAATTAGCACTTTGAAAAGGCTTAAAATGAGAGGTTAATTTGTTAAAATCTCTAAACGGATCATCACTAATTAATAATGCTTTACCTTCTGGACAATCAACCTTTTTATTAATTAAAACAATTGTAGCTTTACTATTTAAAGCTTTATCGTAATATTTAGGATGATCAACAAATACGATATCTCCTGGTTCGACAACATGAATTTCATTCATGCCTAAAACCTGAAAATTTTCGTCTCCAACAAAGGTGCTATCAATAAGTGACGCAATTGCTTTTAATGTATATGGTTTAGGAAACTTCATGTGTTAACTAACTATTCTTTAACACGTTCTTTGTAAGTTCCTTTTACAGTTTCTACTTTAATTTTATCTCCTTCATTTATAAATAAAGGCACATTAACAATAGCTCCTGTTTCAACTGTTGCTGGTTTTGTAGCATTAGTTGCAGTATTCCCCTTAACACCTGGCTCAGTAGCTGTAATTTCTAAAACAACACTAGCAGGTAATTCTACTGATAAAGGACTATTATCTTCTGTATTAATAATTACTGTTACAACTTCTCCTTCTTTCATTAATTCTGGACGATCTAAAGCTGCTTCTAATAATCTAATTTGAGTATAATCTGCTTCATTCATAAAATGATAAAATTCACCATCATTATATAAATATTGAAATTTATGAGTTTCTACTCTAACATCTTCTAATTTGTGACCTGCTGAAAATGTGTTATCAATAACTTTTCCGTTAGTTACACTTTTTAATTTTGTTCTAACAAAAGCTGGACCTTTACCTGGTTTTACATGTAAAAATTCAATTATTTTATAGATATCATTATTATATCTTAAGCATAATCCGTTTCTAATATCTGATGTTGTAACCATTTTATAATTTTGTTTTAATTTTTAATTTGATTTAAAATAACCTTTCATAATACCTCTATGAGAGTTTTTGATAAACTGAAGTATCTCGTCACGCTCAGTTGTCGCTTCCATTTCTGCTTCAATAATAGCTGCTGCTTGTGTATTATTATAGTTTTTTTGATATAATATTCTAAATATATCTTGAATTTCTCTAATTTTTTCTGTGGAATACCCTCTACGTCTTAATCCAACAGAATTAATACCGACATAAGATAATGGTTCTCTACCTGCTTTTACAAAAGGTGGTACATCTTTACGTACTAAAGATCCTCCTGTTACAAAAGCATGACTACCTACTGAACAAAATTGGTGTACAGCAGTCATACCTGCAAGTACAACATAATCTCCGATATTAATGTGTCCTGCTAATGTACTATTATTAGAAAATATACAGTTGTTACCTACAATACAGTCATGAGCAATGTGGCAGTAAGCCATGATTAAACAATTGTCACCAACAACCGTTTTCATTCGGTCTGTTGTCCCTCTGTTTATAGTTACACATTCTCTAATGGTCACATTATCACCTATTATAGTTAATGTGTCTTCATCGTTATATTTAAGGTCTTGTGGTACAGCAGAAATCACTGAACCTGGAAAAATATTACAATTTTTTCCTATTCTTGCGCCTTCCATTATAGTGACATTACTACCTATCCATGTGCCTTCTCCAATAATTACATTATTGCTAATAGTCGTAAATGGTTCTATAACCACATTTTTGGCAATTTTCGCACCTGGATGTACGTATGCTAAAGGTTGGTTCATTTTTATTGTATTATTTTACTTTAGTTATTTGTGCCATTAATTCGGCTTCTGCACATAATTTACCATTAGTATAAGCGTAACCTTGCATATGGCAAATACCACGTCTTATAGGTGTTATTAACGAGCATTTGAAGATTAATGTATCTCCTGGCACTACTTTTTGCTTAAATTTAACTTTATCCATTTTCATGAAAAATGTCAAATAATTTTCTGGATCAGGAACAGTACTAAGTACTAAAATACCTCCTGTTTGTGCCATAGCTTCCACAATTAAAACTCCTGGCATTACTGGAGCTCCTGGAAAGTGACCTTTGAAGAACTCTTCATTCATGGTCACATTTTTCATTCCTATAACTTTGTTTTCAGATAATTCAAAAACTTTATCAAGTAATAAAAAAGGTTGTCTATGTGGTAACATATCCATAATTTGATTTACATCCATAACTGGAGTTTGGTTTAAATCAATATTTGGTACGTTATTACGTCTTTCGTTTTTAATGAGTTTAGACATTTTTTTTGCAAACTGTGTGTTTACAAAATGTCCTGGTTTATTAGCTATTACTTTACCTCTAATACGTGTTCCGATTAAAGCTAAATCACCTATAACATCTAATAATTTATGTCTAGCAGCTTCATTAGGATAATGCAAAGTAAGGTTGTCTAAAATCCCATTAGGCTTAACTGCTATAGCTTCTTTATTAAAAGCTTCTTTAAGTTTTTCCATAGTAGAATCGGATAATTCTTTATCTACATATACTATAGCATTATTTAAATCGCCTCCTTTAATTAAACCATGCTCTAGTAATGCTTCTAATTCATGTAAGAAACTAAAAGTCCTTGAGTCTGATATATCTTTTTTGAAGTTAGATATTTTATTTAAAGTTGCATTTTGAGTTCCTAAAACTTTTGTACCAAAGTCAACCATTGTTGTTACTTGATACTCTTTAGAAGGCATGACTAAAATCTCGCTTCCAGACTCTTCGTCAGTGTAAGATATAACATCAGTAACCTCATAAACTTCTCTGAATGCTTCTTGTTCTTGGATACCTGCTTTTTCAATAGCTTCTACAAAAAACTTTGATGAACCATCCATAATTGGTGGCTCAGAGTTGTCTAATTCTAAGATAGCATTGTCAATATCTAAACCAATCAATGCTGCTAATACGTGCTCACAGGTCTGAATAGTAACACCGTTTTTTTCTAAACAAGTACCACGTTGTGTGCTAGTTACATAGTTTGCATCTGCTTCAATTACTGGAGTACCCTCTAAATCAATGCGTTTAAAAGCAAATCCTGTGTTTTCTGAAGCTGGTTTGAAAGTTAATGTTACCTCTTTTCCTGTGTGTAAGCCAACTCCTGTCAAGGATATTTCCTTTTGAATTGTTTTTTGCTTTATGTCAGTACTAACTATTCCCATTTCCTTTTTTTTCTAATTCGTTTATGGTTTTTACCAATTTTGGTAAGTTTTTAAAATATACATAGGATTTATTGTAATCTCCATAAGATAAAGCTGGTGACCCTTGAAGCACCTCGTTATCTTTAACATTACGTCCTATACCTGATTGTGCTTGTATTTTTACATTATTACCAATAACAATATGCCCTACAATGCCTACTTGTCCTCCAATTTGACAATTTTCACCAATTTTGGTAGAACCCGCTATGCCTGTTTGGGCAGCAATAACAGTATTTTTACCAATCTCTACATTGTGTGCTATCTGAATTTGATTATCCAATTTTACACCTTTTCTTATAATTGTAGATCCTAATGTTGCTCTGTCAATAGTAGTAGCTGCACCAATGTCTACAAAGTCTTCCAATATAACATTACCTATTTGTGGCACCTTGCTATATTCTCCGTTTTCATTTGGCGCAAAACCAAATCCATCAGCTCCTATTATAGCTCCAGAGTTTATAACACAATTTTTACCAATAATACAGTCTGAATAGATTTTTGCTCCAGAAAACACGACTGTGTTATCTTGTATAGTTACATTGTCACCAATATAACTATTAGGAAAAATCTTAACATTATCACCTATTGTTACATTATCTCCAACTACGGTAAATGCACCAATGTAAATATCCTTTCCGATTTTAGCCGAATCTGATATTGATGTTGGTTGCTCTATACCAAACTTATTTAGCTTAACTTGATTATAGTATTCTAATAATTTTGAAAATGACTTATATGCATCTTCTACTTTAATTAGCGTACAAGTTATATCTTGTTCTGGTATAAAGTCTTTACCAACAATAGCTATTGTTGCTTTTGTGGTATATATATAGGGCGTGTATTTAGGGTTCGCTAAAAAGGTTAAAGCACCTTCTACTCCTTCTTCTATTTTTGATAATTTAGATACCTCTACCTGAGGATTGCCTTCTACGACACCATCTAAAATACCAGCGATTTGTTCTGCTGTAAATTTCATTGTTAGCAAAAATAGAAAAAATGTACTAAAGTTTGTCTTTTGGATAACATATATAATATTTAGTCACTGTTTTTGATAGTGCTTTTAAATTTAGTTGGTCTGAAGCCTTAACTATATCCTCTACTTTACCGTTTTTGTACAAAATATTTATATTTTGTTTTTTTCTAGTATAAGCTTGATTACTTATTTGTCCAGTAAACACAAAATAATTAGCTTCATGATCGGAAATACTATGTTTTTGTTGCAAAGTTTTTTTATGATTATCTAACACATCTTGCTTAATTGGTTTCTTTTTTATTTTAACCTTTAATAAATGTCTATTAATAATCATATCACAAAGATTTTTTAGTACAAAATCATCGTGATATTGCCAGTTTTTCATTGCTGAAACAATATCATAATCATCTAGTTTAGCAAAGGTTTCAAGACAATCTGAGTTAAATTCATTTAAAGTAATTTCATTTTCTAAAAAGAATAACAATGGTTTACTTGCTTGTAATTTTACTCCGTTTTTAACTAACTCTTTAGCTCTTTTTAATACTCGTATTAACAATTGCTCTGCTACTAAACTTGTTTTATGTAAATACACTTGCCAATACATTAAACGTCTAGCTACCAAAAATTTTTCAATACTATAAATACCTTTATCTTCAATAACTAAATGGTCATCTTTTACATGTAACATAGTAATTAGACGCTCACTATTTATATTGCCTTCAGATACTCCTGTGTAAAAACTATCACGTTTTAAATAATCTGCACGATCCATATCAATTTGACTTGATATAAGTTGTAACATAAATTTACGATGGTACTTTCCTTTAAAGATTTGGATGGCTAGTGTTAAATCGTCGTTAAATTCAGCATTTAATTCTTGCATAAATAACAATGAAATCTCTTCATGAGAAACACCACTAACAATACTATGCTCCATTGCATGGCTAAAAGGACCATGACCAATATCATGTAACAAAATGGCTATACATAGTGCTTTTTCTTCTTCTTCAGAAATCTTAACTCCTTTAAATCTAAGCACTTGAATTGCCTTTTGCATTAAATGCATACAACCAATTGCATGATGAAATCTAGTATGATGCGCTCCTGGATATACTAGATATGACAATCCCATTTGTGAGATTCTTCTAAGTCTTTGAAAAAATGGATGTTCAATTAAATCAAAAATTATAGAATTTGGAATAGTAATAAATCCGTAAATTGGGTCGTTTAATATTTTAAGTTTGTTACTTGGTTTCAAGCTTAAGCCTTTATTTAATTAATATACACAAATATACATGAACAATATAAATATTCTTTGGGTTGACGACGAAATAGATTTACTAAAACCTCATATCCTGTTTTTAGAGAAAAAAAACTATAATGTCACAACTTGTAATAGTGGTACAGAAGCTATAGAAATTCTGGATGACAAAAAATTTGATATTGTTTTTTTAGACGAAAACATGCCTGGATTAACAGGCTTGGAAACGCTACATGAAATTAAAGAAAAGCAAGATACACTTCCAGTAGTAATGATTACTAAAAGTGAAGAAGAATACATTATGGAAGAAGCTATAGGTAATAAAATAGCCGATTACCTTATAAAACCCGTAAACCCAAACCAAATACTTTTAAGTCTTAAAAAGAATTTAGACCATTCTAGATTAGTGTCTGAAAAAACGACTTCTAATTACCAACAAGAATTCCGAAAAATAGCAATGGACATGGCTATGGTAAATAGTTATGAAGAATGGGCAGATTTATATAAAAAGTTAATTTATTGGGAAATTCAGCTAGAAGACATTGAAGACCCTAGTATGTTTGAAATTTTAGAATCTCAAAAAAACGAAGCCAATACACAATTCGGAAAATTTATAGATAAAAATTATCCGTCTTGGTTTGAGCCAAACACAGATGCTCCTACTCTATCACATACATTGTTTAGAGAAAAAATTGCTCCAGAATTAAGCAAAGAGCAACCTACATTATTAGTTGTTGTAGACAATTTACGTTATGACCAATGGAAAGCTTTTGAACCTTATGTAAATAATCATTACAAAAAAACTAAAGAAGAAGCTTTTTACAGCATCCTACCAACAGCAACACAATATGCTAGAAATGCCATATTCTCAGGATTAATGCCACGAGACATGGAGAGCTTACATCCTGAGTATTGGAAAAATGATACTGATGAAGGTGGAAAAAACCTTCATGAAGCTGATTTTTTAAACGCACAAATGAAACGTTTAGGATTAACAAAACTTAAACATGAATATTACAAAATCACAAATTTAACTGCAGGAAAAAAATTAGCAGATAACTTCAGAGGTCTTAAAGACAACGATCTAACTGTAGTGGTATATAATTTTGTAGATATGTTATCACATAGCAAAACAGAAATGGACGTGGTTAAAGAATTAGCGTCAAACGACAAAGCGTATAGAAGTTTAACGCAAAGCTGGTTTAAAAACTCTCCTTTACTAGAAATGATACAACAGGCTCAACAATTAGGTTTCAAATTAATTATCACCACAGACCATGGTACTATTAATGTTAAAAACCCATCTAAAGTTATTGGAGACAGAGATACAAGTTTAAATTTACGCTACAAAACTGGACGTAGTTTAAGCTACGAAAACAAAGACGTTTTAGCTGCTAAAGACCCAAAATCAATACATCTTCCTTCTATCAACATGAATAGTTCGTTTATATTTGCTAAAAACGATTTATTTTTTGCTTACCCAAATAATTACAACCACTATGTTAGCTATTATCGCAACACCTACCAACATGGAGGAGTGTCTTTAGAAGAAATGATAATACCATTTGTTGTATTAAATCCTAAATAAACTATTTTTGCTTAAAAAAAGTGGAACTAAATTATAACTTAGAGGACGTAGAGGCTATTGCTAAACAAATTTTAGAAACTACTACTTCCAAAACAATATTATTTGAAGGAGAAATGGGTGTAGGCAAAACTACACTTATTAAAACTTTAGTTAAACTTTTAGGAAGTATTGACAATGTTAGCAGTCCTACCTTTTCTTTAGTAAATGAATACAAAGGTCAAAATGATACTATTTATCATTTTGATCTTTATAGAATAGAAGACGAAACAGAGTTATACGATTTTGGTATTGACACTTACTTGTACAGTAATAATTATGTATTAGTAGAATGGCCAGAACTATTAAAACCTTTAATTCAAGACAACTACAGTATTATCCGCATAAAACTGTCAGAAAACTCTACACGCAATCTTACTATAGAGAATTTTAGCTAAAATCAGCATTTTTTTCTTTCAATCAAGAGTGTTTTTTTAATCAATTGCGGTTTTAACCACAGTAAAAAATTCAAAAAAGTCATTTTTTAACATACTTTTAACATTTTTCAAGTTTTTGAATTGACTTTTTATCTACATTCGAGATGTAAACTAATTTAATCCCTAGCAAAATGAGAACTAAAAAGTATCTAATAGCGATTGCTATTTTTGGTGGAGTAATATTCTCTGCACAAGCGTCAAATCTTATTGATTTAAATGAACAACAGACAACAGAAATTGACAGAAATAGAATCAAAATCCCAACACACGGATAATAAATCTTTTATAATAGGCAGTATTATAGCTACATTTATAGCTATAACTCCATATATCTTCTACTACTATGAAAGTGTTCCAGACGTAAAAATTTGGAATACTTTTTTGTTTAATTACGATAGTAAATACTACTTAAGTGCACAAGTAGGAATATGGACTATTATTGGAAAATTTGTTCCGTTATATTTATTAATAATCTGGTTTTTCACCTGTCGTCATTGGTGGTACCATGCATTATTGATACCTATAATCATGTATTTTTTTCAATTTGCAACTGTAATAAACGAGGATTTAAAATACGTAGATACAAACCAATTTCTGTACCTAGTGATTATGATGGCTATAGTTATACCATCTATCTACTTAGTTAGAGCAAGGATATTTAATAAAATAAACACAGTAAACAAATCACTTCAAGATTTAGAAGATGAACTAACCATAAAACCAAAAACACTTTGGGGAAAAATTAGACAATATTTTTAACTAGCTTATAGCTTATAAATGATTACCAAATGTTTTTTTTAGATCACAACCCTAAACATGCTAAACAACCTACTAAATACAGCTATAAAATTTAAAGTAAAAACATCCAAAAACAAATCAAACCAAACATTACAACAACAAGAAGAAGATTTATTAAGAAAGCCAACCAACCTGTGGGAAAAAATAAGACTTTATTTTTAGTACAATAAGTTACAATAATTTTGTAATTTGTTGTTTTAAACTTAACTAAATTATGTCCAAACCACTGTCTCCATTTTCTAAAGCAGAATTAATCCCTCAAGAAGAAACTTTAGAGATTTTTAAGCACAAAAGCAGTCTTTTTATAGGAATTCCCAAAGAAACAGCTTTTCAAGAAAAACGTGTTTGCCTTACACCTGATGCTGTATCTGCAATTGTAAGCAATGGTCATCGTGTACTAATAGAATCTGAAGCTGGTAAAGGTGCAAATTTTAGCGATAAGGATTATAGTGAAGCTGGAGCTGAAGTCACAAAAGACACAGCAAAAGTTTATTCTTGCCCTATGATTTTAAAAGTAGAACCTCCTACTCTTGAAGAATTAGACTTAATAAATCCACAAACTACTTTAATATCTGCATTACAACTTAAAACACAATCAAAAAAATATTTTGAAAAATTAGCATCAAAACGTATTACCGCTTTAGCTTTTGAATTTATTCGTGATGAAGATGGTGCTTATCCAGCAGTTAGAGCATTAAGCGAAATTGCAGGAACTGCATCTGTATTAATTGCATCTGAATTATTGAGTAATTCTAGCAATGGTAACGGATTAATGTTTGGTAATATAAGCGGTGTACCTCCAATAGAAGTAGTAATACTTGGTGCAGGTACTGTTGGAGAGTTTGCCGCAAGAAGTGCTATTGGACTTGGTGCCAACATTAAGGTTTTTGATAATTCTATTACAAAATTACGTTGTTTACAAGCTAATTTAGGTCGTACAATTTACACATCAACATTACAACCTAAATATTTAGGCAAAGCTTTAAAACGCTGTGATGTGGTTATTGGTGCTGTTAGAGGTAAAGACAGAGCTCCTATTATTGTATCCGAAACAATGGTTGAAACCATGAAAAAAGGATCCGTGATTATTGATGTTAGTATTGATATGGGTGGATGTTTTGAAACTAGTGAAGTCACATCTCACAACAATCCTACTTTTAGAAAAAACGGAGTTATACATTATTGCGTACCAAATATTCCTGCAAGATATTCTAGAACTGCTTCTGCTTCTATAAGTAATATTTTTACACCATATTTATTAGAAATAGCAGATAACGGTGGACTTGAGCACGCTATTAGATTTGACAAAGGTTTAAAAAACGGACTATATTTTTATCACGGAATTTTAACAAATCGTGCAGTCGGAGAATGGTTTGACTTAAAACATAGTGATATTAACCTTTTAATATTTTAAATTTGCAATTCGAAAAAATTTAAAATGAAAATATTACAACGTATTGGTTATTATTTAGGAGGTTTTGCAATAGGATTAGTATTATTAGCTTTTTTTTTAAACGGAAGAGGTGTTTCTTGCGAGTATAATTACGGTCCAGAAGGTCGTGTATTAAAAAGCATAAGAACTAAAACACTTCAATTTTCTGAAGCCAGCAAAACCACCATTGCAACAAGAACTATTGATACAGCAGCTATTAGCTATTTATTAAAAGAAGGAGATGTTGACTTTTCTAAAAGCCAACCAAGACAAGAACCTTGTGGAATTTACTATATTTCTGGTACTACAAAAGACAAAAAACAATTTGAATTATTAGTTCAAAATTGTGACAGTATTGCAACAATGCAATCCATTAAACAATTAGATTAATAAAATCCGAAAACAAATCAAAAATTAAGAGTAAATATTCCTATTTACTCTTTCTTCGTTTACGCTCTGCTTTTAACAAAGTTAACTCACGACCAGTTTGTCCTGCAACAGATGTGTTTTCTTCTGCACGTCTAATTAAATATGGCATTACGTCTTTTACAGGTCCAAATGGTAAGTATTTTGCAACATTATAGCCTTGATCTGCCAAATTAAAACTAATATGATCACTCATTCCGTATAACTGCCCAAACCACACACGATTATCTTTTTTATCTATTCCTAAATCATCCATTATCTTCATGGCTAAATAAGTGCTTTCTTCGTTATGCGTTCCAACAAAAATTGAAATATCACTTAAGCTTTCCATGATATACTGCAAGCAATCGTTAAAATTTTTGTCGGTTGTAATTTTATCTTTACATATTGGTGAATCATACGCTTTTTCAAGCGCACGCTCACGTTCTTTTTCCATGTAAGCACCTCGTACTATTTTATAACCCAAAGTATACCCACCTTGCTTGGCTCTTTCATGCGAAGCTTTTAAATATTCAAGCCTATCATGCCTGTAAGTTTGAAGTGTATTATAAACAATTGGTTTGCCTGTATTATAAACTTTCATCATGTCCTCAGCTAACTCATCTGCAGCTTCTTGCATCCAGCTTTCTTCACCATCAATTAAAACTTCAACATCTTTAGCCTTGGCTAACTTACATATAGCATGATAACGCTCTACAATCCTACTCCATTCTGCAGCTTCTTCGTTAGTAAAAGGTTTTCCTTCCCCTTTTTTCTGAAACAAATAAAAACGCCCTAAACCAGTTGGCTTAAACACAACTATTGGCATTGCTTCTTTTTCATCACAAAAATGAACTAGTTTTATGATTTTTTCTTTAGCAGAATCAAATTGATTTTCAACTGCTTTTCCTTCAACTGAATAATCTAGAACAGAACAAACACCTGCTGTATACATTTTGTCTATAACACTAATACAATCATCCTCATTAACACCTCCACAAAAATGATCAAATACAGTAGCACGTATCAAACCTTCTACTGGTAAATGTGCTTTTAAAGCAAAATTAGTAGCAGCTGTACCAATTCTAACCAGTGGTTGATTAGAAATCATTTTAAATAAAAAGTAAGCGCGTTCTAACTCTGAATCACTTTTTAACTTAAAAGCCACTTCTGTATTTTCAAAAAAAGAGTCCTTTATCATATTTATATTTTTTAAGACGAAACAAATATACTATGTATTACCAATAGTTTTTAAAAAAACTATTAATTTTACAGCTTAACGTTTTTAAGTTTTTCATGACGCCAATTACAACTCAAGACTACAGTATTCAGTTTAACTCCGATTGCTATTCAGCTTTAAGCAATTACATTCAAAATAACACATTTTCAAACATATTTATACTAGTAGATAGTAATACGTCTGATCTTTGCTTACCTAAACTTTTAGCACAATTAAATACAGAATTAACTATAGAAGTTATCGAGATTGAAGCAGGAGAACAACACAAAACCATCGAAACTTGCTTAGGTGTTTGGCAAACCTTATCTGAATTAGGTGCAGACCGAAAATCTTTAATGCTAAATTTAGGAGGTGGAGTGGTCACTGATTTAGGTGGTTTTGTCGCGTGCACTTACCAAAGAGGTATTAAATTTATAAATATACCTACTACTCTTCTGTCCATGGTTGACGCATCAATTGGAGGTAAAAACGGGGTTGATTTAGGAGCTATTAAAAACCAAATTGGGATTATTAAAACACCAAACATGGTATTGGTTGACACAAATTATTTATCTACATTATCAAGCCGAGAAATGAGATCTGGATTGGCAGAAATGCTAAAACACGGATTAATTCACAACGAATTGTACTATAATAAGTTGTCGATTTTATCTAATCTAACACTTGAAGATTTAGATCAGTTAATTTACGATTCGATTTTAATAAAAAAAGACATTGTTGAACAAGATCCAACCGAACAAAATTTAAGAAAATCTCTTAATTTTGGACACACACTAGGACATGCAATTGAGTCGTTTTATTTAAACCATAAATCTAAGGCTTTATTACATGGTGAGGCTATAGCTATTGGTATGATTTTAGAAACTTATTTATCTAATAAATTATTAGATTTTCCGGAAGATAAAATGCAGCTCATAAAAGAAAACACCATAAAGGTTTATGGTAAAATTGATATTCCCGAAGCAGACTACCTTCCTATTATAGAATTAATGAAGTTTGATAAGAAAAATATAAAAGGCAATATTAACTTTGTATTACTAAACAGCATAGGTGACCCAAAAATTAATCAAACTACAGCTAATGATTTGATAATCAAATCATTTAAGTTTTACAGCAATTAACACTTTTGTATTATAAAAAATCGTAATTTTAAGTAATTGCAAAAATTGCAAGACTCTCCAATCAGTTAAATAAAACTATATTGGTATGCGAAAAATTATTGTAGATTACAAAAAATTGACTCCAGAAGTACTGAATCTTTTATCCTCAAAATTTCCTGATGGTTATGGTGATAATGATATCATAACCTTTGATAATCACAGAAATGAGACTATAGAAGCTGTAGAAGTTAAAACAGAAGACACTATTTACCTTGTCAAAGTTAGCAGTAAACTTCACTATACAATGATAAATTTTGACAACACAGAAATCTTTCAAACCAATGATAATGGATATATTATCACAGATTTAGACAATAAAACACTAGATAATGAAGAAGAATAATTACAAATAAAGTCTTCTTATAACGTTATTATGGTGTATTTCATGACCAATAATTAAAAAACCTAAAGCTCTTACAGACACCTCTCCTGCTCCAGCAATTCCTTTACTTTTTAAAGTTTGATTATCAAAACTTTTAAACAACGTTAATGTTGCTTGCCTCACACTCTCATACTCCTTTAACAAACTATCTAAAGAACGGTTAGATGCATTTGATACATCTACATAATCATTTTCATTAAAACCCAATAATGCTGTTTTGTCTTGTCTAGCAAAACGTAATGCACGATAACAAAAAATACGCTCTGTATCTATAAGATGACTTATAATCTCCTTAATAGACCACTTACCTTTAGCGTATCGATAATCAAGCTTAGAGTCTTCAATAGACTTATAAAAGTCTAAATTAGTATTTAAACCCGAAATCAAACCTGGAATTAATTCTACATCAACAGCTAAATCTATATAACCCTTAAAATAAAGAATATACTCATCACTTTTTAAATCTAAAATTGTCATAAATTGAATTTTTAAGTAATTTAAACAAAAAACGCTTCAAAAATGAAGCGTTTTTAGATTATAATAAATTAAAACGACTTATAAATCGTTAAAAATACTATGCATTAAACGTTTTTTGTCGTTTATGCTTTCGTCTAAAGAAATCATAGTTTCTGTTCTGTACACACCTTCAATGTCATCCAACATAAAGATTACGTCCTTTGCATGCTCTGTATTTCTTGCTCTAATCTTACAAAAGATATTAAATTTACCGGTTGTTACATGTGCAACAGTTACATAAGGTATCTCACTAATACGCTCTAAAACAAATGATGTTTTAGATGTGTTTTGAAGAAAAACACCAACATAAGCAATAAAAGAATACCCAAGTTTTTTATAATCTAAAGTCAATGATGACCCTTTGATTATTCCTGCATCTTCCATTTTCTTTACTCTAACATGAACTGTACCAGCAGAAATCAATAATTTTTTTGCGATATCAGTAAAAGGTACTCTTGTGTTTTCGATTAACATATCAAGAATTTGATGATCAATTTCATCCAATTTAAACTTTGCCATTTTGTGTTTTTGTTAAATAATAAGCAAAATTAAAACATTTTTAATGAATTATCTATATTAAAAAACAAGAATTTTAAAGATTTAATGATAATTTCACATTGTTTATGAATACGAAATCGTTTTCGTAGTTAATTGACACAACTTCATTATTTGAAGTAAAAACCTTACCATTATTAGCAATCAGCACTTTATGAGCATGAAAATCTGATAAATCCTCAATAGCAATAATTTTTGGAATAAATTTCAGTTGTTTATCAACTAAACGTTCTTGATAGTTAATTCCAATGTCAAAAACACCATTATCAAACTGTGCATTTTTGATTATTATATCGTAAAAAAGCTTTCCGTTTTCTGGAATTTTAAAATAATCTTGATAATTATCGCCTGTAACGTCATGATTTGCAATATAATTTAATGTAACTACCAAAGATTTATATACAAAACGTCTTACCTCTTCCCTTTCATAATCACCTTTATAATGCCCAGCTTCAAATAAGACAGTAGGTGTGTTTAAGTTTTGAAACGTATCACCAACACAATTTATATTAAAACCATCGTCATAACGTCCTATTTGGTCAGGTAAGTCTAATTGAAGCGTTTGGTTTATAGCATTAATAATCTCCATTGCTTGTTTCCTTGCTAATGTTAAGCTACGATCAACATCAGCAGCTGGCGATAAAAAAGATAATGTAGCTATATTATTGGTTTGTCCAGCACTAAATAAAGTACGCTGACCATGTAAATTAAGGCAAAAGTCAGGTTTAAAAGCAGTATAACAGTCTTGTAATACTTGACTTTCTGGCTGAGTTAAAGCTTGTGCATCACGATTTAAATCAACTTGATTAGCATTTAGTCTAGTATAAGCTTCAGATCCATCTGGATTAAGCATTGGGATGATTTTAATAGTGCATTTATCTAAAACAGATATTAATTGACCATCATAAAGGGTGTTTAAAAGATCAAAACAAGCTTTTGTAGTTGTAGACTCGTTACCATGCATTTGAGACCACATCAAGATTTTTTTTGGTCCTTTACCTAAAGTTATAGAATAAATGTTTTTACTCAACACAGATTGACCAATACAATCAATTGTAAAAACATCAGACAGTTTATCCATTAATGGAGTAAGGTCTTTTAAGGTAATATAGCGACCAAAAATTTTGGGTTCTTTATACGTATCATATAAAGTATTTAAAAGTGTATTATCCATAGGTGTTTATTTCGTTTACAAATGTAACACTTTAGTTATTTACATTTGTAAACAAGGTGTTTTACATTTGTAATTTACTTTTGTAAACTATTAACTCTTAAAAGTATTTTAAAATAAGTGCTTTAAACACAAATAGTTACAACTTGATTAATATTTAACCTAAAAAACTTTAAATCAATTATTTAAACAACTGTATTTAAAGTTTAACTTTATATAAAACACTCCTTGAAAACGATTCCAATTGTAACATATACACCTCTTTTTACAATTGTAACATTGTATATTCAATTGAATTGTTTACATTTGTATCACCATGATAAACAATGCAGAATTTTCTAAAAGACTTCAAAAAGTCATCGATTATTACAGTGAAAGCGCCTCTTCTTTTGCTGAAAAAGTAGGTGTACAACGCTCTAGTATTTCACATATATTATCAGGTAGAAACAAACCAAGTTTAGAATTTGTTTTGAAGGTATTAGACACTTTTCCTGAAGTAGAATTATATTGGTTGATGAATGGAAAAGGACATTTTCCAAAAAGTATATCGATTCCAAAAATTGAAAAACCTCCTACTCCAAAAAAAATGAATCAGGACTTATTTACAAATTCTGAAAACTTAGATTCAGAAATTCCTAAAAATCCAGAATTAAAAAATGTTGAGGCTTTTCAAAATTTAAATCATAATATTTCAAAAGGAAAAAAAATTGATCGCATTGTCATTTTTTATTCTGATGGTAGTTTTTCAAATTATGAAAATTAAAATTTGTGAATCTTACTTAATTTTAAATATCATTTAAAAAAATTCATTTTTTTAAAATCAGAGATATTTTCTCTTTGTTATTAAAAAAACACTTTTTACTAAATAAATTGGTTTTTTCAAATTTCTCGAATTTGATGTTAGGTACACAAATTTTTCAAATACGCGATTTATAGAAAGGTTACTTTTTTGATTAAATAAACAAACATTTGATTAATTTTGTAGTAAACCGTTTTTTAATGAAAGTAAAAATTTTATACCTATTATTAATAACTACATTTTTTAGTTGCTACACTATTGAAAGAGATTGTAAAACTTTTAAAACAGGACAATTTTACAGTGAAGTAAAAATTGGAGATATTACCTATAAATCTAATTTTACAAGAAACGATAGTTTACAAATTGAAACTTATGATGGTAAAATTGACAGCACTCAAGTAAGATGGGTCAATGATTGTGAAGTGATTTACAAAACTATTAATCCTAAAAATATGGCTGAACGTAAAGATGTCCATCTTAAAATTTTAACCACAACAGATTCTTCTTATACTTTTGAATATTCATATGTAGGTGAAATAAATAAACAAAAAGGAACTGCTTATCTAAAACCATAAATTATGTTAGATTTTTTTACTTCAAGTGATGCTATTTTTGCCTTACTTACCCTAACTTTCCTTGAAATAATTTTAGGTATAGATAATATTGTTTTTATATCTATTGCTGCAAATAAATTACCCGAAGAGCAACGTAGTAAAGTGACTAATATTGGGTTGTTATTAGCAATGGTCCAACGTATAATACTATTATTTTTTGTGTCATTTTTAGTTGGTTTATCAGAACCGTTTTACAAGTTGGATTTAGACTGGATGCATCTTGAGTTAAGTTGGCAAGCTTTAATATTATTTTTTGGAGGACTCTTTTTAATATACAAGTCAACTTCTGAAATTAGAGAAAAAGTTGATACACCAAAACACGATGAAGACCAGGTTAAAGGAAAAGTGATTAAGTCCTTACAACAGGCAGTGGTTCAGATTTTAATTATAGATTTTATATTTTCAATAGACTCTATTTTAACAGCTGTAGGTATGACTAATGGACTGTCTGAAAACCATAACTACAACTTAATTTTAATGATCGTTGCAGTTATAATTTCTATAGTCATAATGATTTCTTTTGCTAATAAAATTAGACGATTTATAGAGAGTAATCCTAGTATACAAATATTAGGTTTATCGTTTTTAATATTGATTGGTTTTATGTTAATTACAGAAGCTGGTCACCTATCACACACTACATTTTTTGGTAATACAGTTGGAGCAATACCTAAAGGTTATTTATATTTTGCTATTGCTTTCTCTTTATTTGTTGAGTTTTTAAACCAGAAAATTAGCAAGAAAAAATAAAAAAGCCATCCTTTCGGATGGCTTTTTTTTTTATAAATATTATGCTAAGATTATTTTGATAAATATACAGAAGAAGCTGCTGCTAAACTATTATTAATAAAAGGCGCAATATTACCTCCTGATTCAAAATTATTAAAAGCTAAAATTTGTCCTCCACCATTACCAGCTTCTGCAATATAAACGGTTTGTGTTGTTGCGTCATAAGCTACATCTACTGGATTACCCATTAATGTTGCTGATCCCGAAACTCTAACTTGCTGATCTAAAGCTAAAGTTGCTCCTTCAGAAAGCGTGTTAAATTTATTTGTAAAATCTTCTATATAATGGAATCCTCCATCATCTTGACCATTTGAGGCCTCTCCAATATCAGTCAAAATCATGACGTCTGATTGTGCATCATAAGTTAAACCATGAGTTCTAACTATACCTTCAACAGCTATAGTTTTTGTAACACTTAAAGATGTATCTGTTGTATTATTTAAAAAGTCTGTAAATACCGCTAATTGATTTGTGACATCAACTATAGCAAATAAATCATCACCTTTAAAGGTAATGCCCCAAAGTTTAAAATCTGTTATTATAGTGTTTCTTAAAGTTATATTATTACCTGATTTACTGTAAATAAAAAGTCGTCCATCTGGTGTAGTAGTATCACCATCTACATCTGCATTATCTGCAACAACAATTAAATTACCATTAACTGCTACTTCCCTAGGACTCTCCATATCATTAGTTCCGTCTGCATCCACATTTATTGTGGTACCTGAAGTTAAAATACTAGTAGTATTATAACCTTCTAAACCTAAATCTGACCTTGACGCTTGTAGTAAAAAATCTTCATCTTGATTATAATACACACCATCTGCTGCTAAACTTGCAGTTATTAAAGTTGATGTTGTTACAGCACTTTGATCTGTTACATCATAGATGGTAATATTTCCGTCAGAATTATTTGAAGCATATAATTGTACGGAAGCTAATTGTTGGTCATCCATAGATACAGAATTATCATCATCATCACTGCATGATAATAATGAAACAGTTGTAAATAGGGAAAAAATTGTGATTTTTGTTAATCTTGTTGTTTTCATAAAAGTTAAATATTTATTGGTTTTGCTGTACTTACGTAAACAACAAAAACAAGGTTTTAAATATTTAACATTTTATGATTTACTTAACAATTAAAACAAACTAGCTTGACCTTTGTCGTCAGCATCATTATCTTCATTATCATTAGATTTAGTTTCTTTTTCTGCGGATTTAGTAGTTTCAGAATTATTTTCTTTTTTGTCTGAAATTACTTCTTCATCATTTACTTCAACTATCTCTGCTGCAACTTCTTCTGGCGATTCAAAAGGTATTGGATCTAATAAATTAATGGCATTTACTTTATCTTTAGTTAATTGGTTTCCTAAAGCTGAAATCCCTTTAATAGCAATAAATTCTTCTAAATTAACCTCTTCATTATCCTTTCTATCTTTACCTCTTTCTTTTGAAAATACTATTTCAGCAACTGGTATCCAGTCGGTAGAGACAATTTCTAATTGCGAGTTAGGATGATCTGTTATAAATAATTCTTCTTTATTTTCATTTTCAATTAAAAAACGTTTAACGTAATATCGTTCTTTATCTCCATCAAAATATACTGCGGAAATCGGTTTTTTTGGAATCCATTTTTCCATGATAATCATATCACTATCAAAATGTAAAGTCACTTCTGGAGTTACTGTCTTTACTATACCTTTTTGATTGATTAACAACAGTTTATCCTCTCCTTTAAATTCGCCAATCAACTCTCCCCTACCATCAACATTAATACGTTGTACAGTCTCGTCAAACCAAATTTTACGAGGTTTTAAAGTAGAAATTCCTTTCTCTTTTAAGTCTACAGATTTGATAGCATATTTAGTCACCAAATTACCTTTAGAAGCACGTCCTTTAATTAAAATATCAGCAAAATCTAAATCCCATTTCAACTTTTTAACACTTCCAACTTGGCGTAAACTTATTGCCACTACTTCTGCTTCACCATTAGGATTAGCTGAAAAATACCAAGCTTTAGAGCCTTTATTGCCATTAGTTAAATCGTAAAGTTTATCACGTGTCATTGCAGTTACCGCAAAACGCTTAACATAGGATGGACCTTTACTTCCATCACGATAAATCATATTATAAATGGTACGCTTATCCTTCTTTTTAAAAACCGCTACATGTATGATATTTTTACCAATAAAGGTTTTGCTATCCACTTTAGTAACCATCATTTTACCATCTGCAGTAAAAGCAATAATATCATCAATATCACTACAATCACATACATATTCATCACGACGCAAAGACGTACCTAAGAAGCCTTCTGCTCTATTGACGTATAATTTTGTATTACGAATAACCACTTTGGTAGCATCAACATCCTCAAAAGCTCGTAATTCTGTTTTACGTTCTCTACCTTCACCATATTCCTTTTTTAATCTAGTAAAATACGCAATTGCATACTCTATTAAATTTGCTAAATGGTGCTTTACTTCGGCAATTTGTTCTTCTAAAGCATCAATTTTTTGTTGAGCTTTATCAATATCAAACTTTGAAATACGCTTAATACGAATTTCTGTCAATCTTGTTATATCTTCAACAGTAACAGCACGTTTTAGATGCTTAATATGAGGTTTTAAACCTTTATCTATAGCTTCAATTACACCTTCCCAAGTTTCTTCTTCTTCAATGTCACGATAGATACGGTTTTCTATAAAAATACGTTCTAAACTCGCAAAATGCCATTGTTCTTCAAACTCTCCAAGCTTAATTTCCAGCTCCTGTTTTAATAACTGAACCGTATTATCTGTACTACGACGCAACATGTCAGTAACACCTATAAATAGTGGTTTATTATCTTCAATAACACAGCCTAAAGGCGAAATTGAAGACTCACATGCAGTAAACGCATATAATGCATCTATAGTTTTGTCTGGAGATAATCCTGAAGGTAAATGAATTAGTATTTCTACTTCAGCAGATGTATTATCTTCAATTTTTTTAATTTTTATTTTTCCTTTGTCGTTAGCCTTTAAAATAGAATCTATTAGTGATGATGTTGTTGTCCCAAAAGGCAACTCATTTATCACTAAAGTATTTTTATCTAATTGATTAATCTTGGCACGACAACGTATTTTTCCACCACGTAATCCATCATTATATTGACTACAATCTGCAATTCCTCCTGTTGGAAAATCTGGTACTAATGTAAAGCGTTTACCTTGTAAATGTTTTACTGAAGCATCTATAAGCTCAATAAAGTTATGAGGTAAAATTTTGGTTGACAAACCTACAGCAATACCTTCTCCACCTTGGGCTAACAATAACGGAAACATTACTGGTAAATTTACAGGCTCTTTACGACGACCATCATAAGAGGCTTGCCATTCAGTAATTTTAGGGTTATAAACAACGTCTAAACCAAATTTTGATATTCTGGCTTCAATATATCTTGAGGCTGCAGCACGATCTCCTGTTAAGATGTTTCCCCAGTTACCTTGGGTATCTATAAGCAAATCTTTTTGACCAATTTGAACCATAGCATCAGCAATACTAGCATCACCATGTGGATGATACTGCATCGTATGACCTACAATATTTGCTACTTTATTGTAACGTCCATCGTCTAAATCTTTCATTGAATGCATGATACGACGTTGTACAGGTTTAAAACCATCTTCAATAGCTGGTACTGCACGTTCTAGAATTACGTAAGATGCGTAATCCAAAAACCACTCTTTATACATACCAGTAATTCTGGTAATGGTTTCTTGAGGTTCTTGGTTTTCTAAATTATCTAAATTGTCGTTGGTTAGGTCGTCGTTGTCTTCTGCCATTTATTTACTTTCCTCAATTAAATCAAGTTCTACTTTAAGATTATCTATTATAAATTCTTGTCTTTTAGGTGTGTTTTTTCCCATGTAAAAGGATAACAGTTCTTCAATAGACATGTTGTCGTCTAACATTACAGGATCTAATCTAATATCCTCACCAATAAAATGGACAAATTCGTCTGGACTAATTTCACCTAATCCTTTAAATCGAGTAATTTCTGGTTTAGGTTTTAATTTTTCAATTGCATCTACACGTTCTTGTTCTGAGTAACAATAGATGGTTTCTTTTTTATTTCGAACCCTAAATAATGGTGTTTGTAAAATATACAAATGTCCTTCTTTAATGACTTCTGGAAAAAATTGCAAAAAGAAGGTTATTAATAACAACCTAATGTGCATTCCATCTACATCGGCATCTGTTGCTATTACTACATTGTTATATCTTAAATCTTCTAAGGATTCTTCAATATTTAAAGCTGCTTGAAGTAGGTTAAACTCTTCATTTTCATATACAATCTTTTTTGTTAATCCATAACAGTTTAAAGGTTTTCCTTTAAGACTAAAAACCGCTTGAGTATTTACATCTCTAGATTTTGTGATACTTCCTGATGCCGAGTCTCCCTCTGTTATAAACAGTGTACTTTCTAAGTTACGTTCGTTTTTTGTGTCTCCAAAATGCACACGACAATCACGCAATTTTTTGTTATGCAAGCTGGCTTTTTTAGCTCTATCTTTAGCTAATTTACGTATTCCTGATAGTTCCTTACGCTCTCTTTCGGCCTGTAATATTTTACGCTGTAATTTATCTGCTGTTTCTGGATTTTTATGCAAATAATTGTCTAAATATGTTTTTAGAAAGTCCGTTACATAAGTACGTACAGTTGGAAGCTCTCCTCCCATATCTGTAGATCCTAATTTTGTTTTGGTTTGACTTTCAAAAACAGGCTCCATTACCTTTATTGCGACTGCACTAACCACAGATTTACGTATATCTGAGGCATCATATTGTTTACCAAAAAAGTCTCTAATAGTTTTGACTAAACCTTCTCTGAAGGCATTTAAGTGCGTACCACCTTGCGTGGTGTTTTGACCGTTTACAAAACTATTATACTCTTCGCTATATTGTGTTTTACTATGTGTAATTGCTACTTCAATATCATCACCACGTAAATGAATGATGGGATATAGTAGGTCGGTTTCGGCTATTTTTTCGGCTAATAAATCTTTTAAACCGTTTTCACTATAAAATTTTTCTCCATTAAAAACTATAGTTAAACCTGGATTTAAATAGACATAATTTTTAAGCATTTTAACTACATATTCTGGTCTAAATTTGTAGTTTTTAAATATTAAATCATCAGGAACAAAAGATACTTTGGTACCTTTACGTCTACTGGTCTCTTCTAAAAATTCTTGATTTACAAGATTACCTTGCTCAAAGTCTGCAGAAGCACTTTTACCATCTCTAGAAGATTCCACTCTAAAATAAGAAGACAATGCATTAACCGCTTTAGTACCTACACCATTTAATCCAACAGATTTTTTAAAAGCTTTGCTATCATACTTTCCTCCTGTATTCATTTTAGATACTACATCTACAACTTTACCTAGAGGAATACCACGACCATAATCGCGTACAATAACCTTACTACCTTGAATGGAAATTTCGATGGTTTTACCTGCTCCCATAACAAACTCGTCAATAGAGTTATCTAATACTTCTTTTACTAGAATATATATACCATCATCTGGAGAAGAACCATCACCAAGCTTACCAATATACATACCAGGACGCATACGTATATGCTCTTTCCAGTCTAGTGATCGTATATTGTCTTCGGTATATTTAGTTTGTTCTGACATATGGTTTTGGTACAATTTAGAGATACTGTGCTAATATAATATAACACATTAAAAAATGAAACACTGACTTAATAAAGTAATTAACAATAGATAATTTATCCGATTAAAAACCTCATTTTTCAAGTATTTCTGCCTTGATTTTTAAACTTTTATTTCTTGTATTAAGTAAATTGGACATGTATTTTTTTAAAAATAAAACATTTGCAATTTTGCCTAAAACTCCAAAAGGGGATTTAAAATAAAATTTGTCTACCATTATTGTTTTATTGTTTTGAACAGAAAAAATATGCTCATGTTTAAAACTTTTAAACACTCCTGAAACCATTTCGTCAACAAAATAATTAGGTGAATTAAATTGTGTTATTTTTGATGTTAGCTGTTGTTTAACACCAAAATGAAACGCTTCCCAAGTTACAGTTTCTCCTAGTTCAATTAAGCCAGATGTTTTACCAGCAATAGCTTTTTCTTTTGAATGTTTTAGTGACTCTGTATGAAAATCTATATTTCTTGACAAATCAAAACACGTTTTGATATCTGCATCAATTATAGTTTCAAGTGTTATTAATGGCATGATGTAAATATATACAAAAACGCCATAATGACTAACATCATTATGGCGTTTAAATGTTATTGTAATAATTTATTTACACGTTAAATAAGAAATGCATTACATCTCCATCTTTAACTATATAGTTTTTACCTTCTACACGCATCTTACCAGCTTCTTTAACCTTTGCTTCACTTCCAAACTCTACATAATCATTGTAACCAATAACTTCTGCACGAATAAAACCTTTTTCAAAATCTGTGTGAATAACTCCTGCTGCCTGTGGACCAGTAGCACCAACATTTACGGTCCATGCTCTAACCTCTTTAACACCAGCTGTAAAATACGTTTGTTGGTTTAATAATTTATAAGCTGATCTAATTAATTTAGCTGCACCTGGCTCTTCTAAACCTATATCTGCAAGAAACATTTGACGCTCTTCGTAATCATCTAACTCGTTAATATCTGCTTCTGTACCAACAGCTAAAACTAACACTTCAGCGTTTTCATCTTTAACTGCTTCTTTAACTAAATCCACATATTGATTACCCGAAACAGCACTACCTTCATCTACATTACAAACATACATTACTGGTTTGTCGGTAATTAATTGAGACGGTTTGACGTAATCTTTATAATCTTCTTCTGAAAATTCAATAGCTCTAACAGATACTCCTGCTTCTAAAGCTTCTTTAATTTTAAGCAAAACAGCTTCTTCTGCTTGAGCTTCTTTATTTCCAGTTTTAGCAGCACGTTTTACTTTATCTAATTTTTTATCTACAGTTTCTAAATCTTTTAGCTGTAATTCCATGTCAATAGTTTCCTTATCTCTAATTGGATTTACATTACCATCAACATGTACAATATTGTCATTATCAAAACAACGCAAAACATGTAAGATAGCGTCAGTTTCTCTAATATTAGCTAAAAACTGATTCCCTAAACCTTCTCCTTTACTAGCACCTTTAACTAATCCTGCTATATCTACAATCTCTACAGTTGCTGGTATTACACGTTCTGGATTAACTAAACTTTCTAATTTTTCTAATCTTGGATCTGGTACGTTAACGACTCCAATGTTTGGTTCTATAGTACAAAATGGAAAGTTTGCACTTTGCGCTTTTGCATTAGACAAACAATTAAATAAGGTTGATTTACCAACGTTAGGCAATCCTACAATTCCTGCTTTCATTTACTAAAAATTTATCACAAATTAAGGATGCAAATATAGCACTATATGATTAACTATTTCTCACTTAACAAGAATTAAATACAACTAAAGCTAAATTTTGTTTTAACTAAAAAATTAACCTAAACCTTACATTATCAACAAGTTTAAAACTAAAATTGTAAGAATATTAATGTGAATTGTTACATTTTTAATATAAATTAGCAGTAATTAACCAAAATTTTATTTAAATGATAAAAAAACTGAAAATTATGTTTTTGCTACTATTTACTGTAGCATTTGCACAAGCACAAACTGGTGTTACTGGGACAGTGACAGACATTAATGGCTACGGAATACCAACCGTTAATGTTGTTGAAAAAGGAACATCAAACGGAACCACAACGGATTTTGATGGAAATTACACACTTAATGTTTCTGATGGAGCTGTATTGGTGTTTAGCTATGTTGGCTATGAAACTAAAGAACTAAGTGTTGACAACACAACCAACTTTAATGTCACACTAACTAGTGGAGAAGCTTTAGACGAAGTTGTATTGGTTGGATCCAGAACAGCTCCTAGAAGTAACGTCAATAGTGCACTACCTATTGATGTTGTTGGAGTCAAAGAATTAACTTCTACTGGACAACCTACATTTGATAAGGCCTTACAGTACAGAATACCCTCTTTCAACACTGTACAAACACCTGTTAATGACGCTACATCCTTATTAGATCCTTATGAAATTAGAAACATGGGACCAAGTAGAACATTAATTTTAATTAACGGGAAACGAAAAAACTTAAGTGCTTTATTATACACACAAACTTCTCCTGGACGTGGAGAAACTGGTGCAGACATCTCTGCAATACCTACTGATGCTATCAAAAGAGTAGAAATACTTCGTGATGGTGCCTCAGCACAATATGGGTCTGATGCTATTGCTGGTGTAATGAATATAATACTTAAAGACAACGCAAATTTTGGTTCTGCAACCTTAAGAAGCGGAATTACAAGCGAAGGTGACGGAGAAATGATTGGTATTGCAGTAAACAATGGATCTATAATTGGAGATAATAAAGGTTTTATTAACTATACTATTGATTTTTCTAAAACTAATTTAGCTAATAGACCAGGAACGGTTGATGCTGAAGGAGAAGCTGGTGATTTTGGAGCAGACCTTGCAGATGTACAGGAGTTTTTAAGTAGAAATCCAGATGCTAATAACATAAATGGTTCTCCTGAAACTGCAGCGTCTAAATTTTTAATTAACTCTGGATTAGATTTAAATGATAATACAGATCTTTATTTTAATGCTGCATATGTATATAAGCGAGTTAATAGTTTTGCTAATTATAGAACACCATACTGGAGAACAGTTGATGAATATCCATATCTAGCAGATTTTTTCCCTGGAGAAAACCCTAATAATGCAGGAGGTTATGATGGATACGTTCCTACTTTTGAAGGACTGTTAAACGATTACAACGGAACTGTTGGAATTAAAACTAAAATTAATGATTGGAATATTGATTTAAGTTATACTACTGGTGGAAATACACAAACTTACACCGTTAGTCAATCTCATAACAGAAATGAAGTGTATGGCGTAAGCTATAATCCAGAAACAGATGAATTTGAAGCAACACCATTATATCAAGCTAACAGTCAACAATCTTTTGATCCAGGAGGAACTAAATTTACTCATAATGTTGGTAACATAGATATTTCCAGAGTACTATCTGACAAAGTTAGTATTGGATTTGGTGCTGAATTTAGAAATGAAACCTTTGAAGTTATTGAAGGAGAATTAGCATCTTATGATGGTGGTGGTGCAGATTCGTTTGCTGGAAATAGCCCTGAAAATTCAGGAAAATTTAACCGTTATAATATTGGTGGATATTTCTCTTTAGACTATGATGTTAGTGATGCTTTTTTATTAAGCGGAACTATTAGAACTGAAAATTACTCAGACTTTGGTAATACTTTTGTTTACAAATTCAGTACTCGCTACAAATTAACAGACAATTTGACTGCAAGAGCTTCAGTTTCTTCAGGATTTAGAGCACCAACATTACATCAAATTTACACACAAAAAGCTCAATACAGCTTTATCCCTGGACAAGGAATACAAGTTGGAGGTTTAATTAATAACGTCTCCACTCAAGCAAAGCTATTAGGTATTCCTGAATTAGATGCAGAGACTTCAAACAATTTCACAATTGGATTTGGTGGTAAATTAGCTAATAATTTAACTTTTACGGTTGATTATTATAACATATCTGTAGAAGACAGAATTGTATTAGGTTCAGAAATAAGTGCTACAGGAGATCCAACTAATCCATTAGATATTTTACTAACTAACAATAACCTAAGCGATGTTAGTTTTTTCTCTAATGCAATAGACACACGTACCTCAGGAATAGATCTAGTATTAAGCAAAAAAAATATAAGTATTGGTGAAGGTGACTTAGATTTAAACTTATCTGGTAACTATACAATTCAAAACGAAAGAGATGGTGATGTTAAAGACATTGCTTTAGTCGCAAATGCAGGACAGTCTGTTGTAAACGCAACTCAAGAAGCTTTGTTTTTCACTTCTAGACCAAAGTCTAAATGGATTTTAGGTGCAAATTATGATATTAACAAATTTGGTTTCTCATTAAATAACACCTATTTTGGTAAAACCACTTTTAAACAACAAGGTATGAGTGATGATTTAAGAACAGAGTTTATACCTAAAATAGTAACAGATTTAGGTATAAATTATAATGCTTCAGAAAAATTAACACTGTCGTTAAACGTTAACAACCTATTAAATGTGTTACCTGAATGGGAATTTAAAGCCGAAAATGCAGCTGGTGAAGCTATTTTAGCAGATCCTGCAGCTACAAAAAACCAATCTAACTTAATTACATTTAATCAACGTTACTCTCAAATGACTTATGATGGTTACCATTTTAGTCAACTTGGGACAATGTTTAATTTATCTTTAAACTATAAGTTTTAAAAAACTAACCCTCTAACTAAAACCAAAAAAAGCAACTCAATTTTGAGTTGCTTTTTTAATTTTAATATAAAGGATTAAGCTAAAGCTTAGGTTTTATAATTTATCCGTTTGGATGCATAAATTTTTGTTTTCCTAACAATACATCTTCCGCTTCAACATTGTCGTCATCAGGTACACAACAATCTACAGGACAAACAGCAGCACACTGTGGTTCTTCATGAAAACCTACACACTCTGTACATTTGTCAGGTACAATATAATATATCTCATCACTTATTGGTTCTTGTGCTTCGTCTGCATCAACTTCTTTTCCGTTAGGCAATACTAAACTTCCGTCAAGACTTGTTCCATCTTTATATCTCCAATCGTCAGCACCTTCGTAAATTGCAGTATTAGGGCATTCAGGCTCACAAGCTCCACAATTAATACATTCATCTGTTATAATAATAGCCATATTGTAATTTTTCTTTTTGGTTTACTTAACTTTGTGGTGCAAAAATAAAGCCAAAAAAGGTGTTATACAAATAATAATGAGCAACAAAGATTACATATTAGAAGCTTTTGTAAAATTAGGTCAATTTATTAGTCAATTTTCTTCAGAAGGAATTACTAAAAATGAAACCATTCCGCATAACGATTTGTTTTTTGATGGTTTTAAACATCAAATCAAATTAGCCAACGAATATAACGGTTGGTTTACACGAAAAAACATACAATTTGCATTAGATGGTTGGAGTAAACAATTATCTGAAGATAATCTTAAACAATGGATTAAAGATTATAATTTTAGCGATGTACAACCAAAAACGGTTGCTATTATTATGGCTGGAAATATTCCTTTGGTTGGTTTTCATGACTTTTTAAGTGTTTTAATAACAGGTCATAATGTATTAGTTAAGCAGTCCTCCAATGACAAACATCTACTACCCTTTTTAGCTAAGTATTTAGAAACTGTAGCTCCAGAATTAAAAGGAAGTATCAGATTTACTGAAGATAAATTAGAAAATTACGATGCAGTTATTGCAACAGGAAGCAATAACACAGCACGCTATTTTGACTACTATTTTAAAGACAAACCATCAATAATAAGAAAAAACAGAAATTCGGCAGCCATATTAACAGGTCACGAAACCTCAGAACAGTTAGATTTGTTGTCTGAAGACATTTTTAGATATTATGGTTTAGGATGCCGAAACGTATCAAAACTATTTGTCCCTAAAAACTATAATTTTGATGCTTTTTTTGAAGCCATGTATAAATGGAATCCTATTATTAACGAAGCCAAATACGCTAATAATTACGACTATAATAAAGCTGTATATTTAATGAGCGAATTTGACATGTTGGAAAATGGTTTTTTAATGATAAAAGAAGACCAAAGTTATGCCTCACCAATTGCTACTGTTTTTTATGAATTTTATGATTCAACTGAAGCTTTACAGCAAAAAATTAAAACTGACAAAGACCTAATACAATGTATAGTCGCTAGTGGCTTTGATGATAATGAAATTCCGTTTGGTAAAACTCAAAAACCCGAGCTTTCAGATTATGCAGATGATGTGGATACCATTACATTTTTATTAAAAATCTAGTTAATAAATTATTATATTCTTAACTTAAATTAGTACAATAATTATCACCTTTGTTAATTGTAAAAAAATAAAACATAATTTCTGTTAAACAGAAACAAAATTTGTAACCATGCAAAGACATAATTTTAGCGCAGGACCATGCGTTTTACCACAAGAAGTATTACAAAAAGCATCACAAGCTTTATTAGATTTTGACAACGGTTTATCTTTAATTGAAATATCCCACAGAAGCAAGGCTTTTGTTGATGTTATGGAACAAGCTAGAGCCTTAGCTTTAGAGTTATTAGGCTTAGAAGGCAAAGGTTATAAAGCATTGTTTTTACAAGGTGGAGCTAGCACACAATTTTTAATGGTAGCTCAAAATTTACTAGAAAAAAAAGCTGCTTATTTAAATACAGGAACTTGGTCTGACAAAGCTATAAAAGAAGCAAAAATATTTGATGATATAACAGAAGTTGCCTCATCTAAATCAGCAAATTTCAACTATATACCAAAAGGATTTGATATACCTGAAGATCATGATTATTTTCATTTAACTTCAAATAACACCATATTTGGTACACAAATTAAAAACTTTCCTAAATCACCTATTCCATTAGTTTGTGATATGAGTAGTGATATTTTTTCACGTACATTAGACTTCTCTCAATTTGATTTAATTTATGCTGGAGCTCAAAAAAACATGGGACCAGCTGGTACAACTTTAGTAGTTGTTAAAGAGAATATATTAGGAAAAGTTTCTCGTAAAATTCCATCAATGTTAGATTATAAAGTACACATTGACAAAAGTAGTATGTTTAATACTCCTCCTGTTTTTGCTGTATACACATCAATGCTAACCTTACAATGGTTAAAAGATTTAGGTGGAATTACTGCTATCGAGAAAGAAAACGAGAAAAAATCTCGTTTAATGTATTCTGAAATTGATTTAAACCCATTATTCAAAGGGTTTGCTGCAAAAGAAGACCGTTCTGACATGAATGCAACATTTACATTAACCAATGACGATTTAAAAGATACTTTTGACACCATGTGGAAAGAAGCAGGAATTAATGGCTTAAATGGTCACAGAAGTGTTGGAGGATACAGAGCAAGCATGTATAACGCATTGTCTTTAGACAGTGTAAAAGTACTTGTTGAAGTTATGAGTGAACTTGAAAGTAAAGCCTAATTAACAGTTTTAATAACTGTAATATTTAAAATAAATTAACTAAAGCTAAATATTAAACATTTTAGCTTTAAACCTTAAAAAAATGAAAGTATTAGCAAACGATGGTGTATCACAAAGCGGAATTGATGCATTAGAAGCAGCAGGATTTGAAGTCAGTACAACAACCGTTGCTCAAGAACAATTAATTAATTACATCAACGAGAAAAACATTACTGTACTTCTTGTTAGAAGTGCAACAACAGTAAGAAAAGACTTGATTGATGCATGTCCAGAATTAAAAATCATTGGTCGTGGTGGTGTTGGTATGGATAATATAGATGTTGAATATGCTAGAGAAAAAGGATTACACGTAATCAATACTCCTGCAGCTTCATCACAATCTGTAGCAGAGTTAGTATTTGCTCACCTTTATGGTGGTGTTAGGTTTTTACATGATGCTAACAGAAACATGCCTTTAGATGGAGATTCTCAGTTTAAAAAACTAAAGAAAAACTATGCAAAGGGAGTTGAATTAAGAGGAAAAACTCTTGGTGTTGTAGGATTTGGACGTATTGGACAGGAAGTTGCCAAAATTGGATTAGGTGTTGGAATGAAAGTTATAGCTGCCGATAAATTTATTGAAGCAGCAGATGTTAAAGTAGACTTTTTTGATGGACAATCTGTAAGTTTCAATATTAAAACACAATCTATGGATGAAGTTTTAAAGCAATCTGACTTTGTAACATTACATGTACCAGCACAAGAAGATTACATAATTGATAAAGCACAGTTTGACAACATGAAAGATGGATCTGCTATTATAAATGCAGCAAGAGGTGGTGTTGTTAATGAAGTAGAGTTAGTTAACGCATTAGAAAGCGGTAAATTAGCTTTTGCTGGTTTAGATACTTTTCAAAACGAACCTACTCCTGCTGTACAATTATTAATGAATGGTAGAATATCTTTAACGCCTCACATTGGTGCAGCAACCAATGAAGCTCAAGATAGAATCGGAACAGAATTAGCTACACAAATTAAAAACATACTTTTAAACGGATAAATCATTGTTTTTATCGATGTTTTATAAAGTGTTTGATATATTGAAAGCCACATTGTTAAAATGTGGCTTTTTTTTGTAATTTTAAAATATCAAAAATTAAATAACCTATTAAACTTTTATAAAATGGCAGGAATTTTAGACTTACTAAACTCAGATTTAGGAAAAACAATTATCAGTGGTGTTTCAGGATCAACAGGAACTGATCAAGACAGAACAGGAAGCGTATTAACTATGGCTTTACCTGTATTAATGAAAGCAATGGAACGTAATGCTTCAACACCAGAAGGTGCAGAAGGATTATTAGGAGCTATTAAAGGAAAACACGATGGTGGAATATTAGATAATTTAGGAGACCTTTTTGGAGGTGGAGTAAATGAAGAAGTAGTAAATGATGGTGATAAAATTTTAGGTCACGTATTAGGTGCTAAAAGAAATGGTGTTGAGCAAGTTATTGGTCAAAAATCTGGATTAGACTCTGGTGCTGTTGGAAATATATTAAAAGTTGCAGCTCCTATTTTAATGGGTGTTTTAGGTAAACAAGCCTCACAAAGTAATGTAAGTTCTACAAACGGTTTAAGTGGATTATTAGGTGGATTACTTGGTGGTAGCGAAACTAAAAACGAACAAAGCTTTTTAGAAAAAATATTAGATGCAGATGGTGATGGTAGTGTAATTGACGATGTAGCAGGAATGGTATTAGGTGGAGGATCTAAAAAAGGTGGACTTGGAGGTTTACTAGGAGGTCTTTTCGGAAAATAAAATCCAAATTACAAAGTATGTATTTAAAAGCCAAACTCATGTTTGGCTTTTTTATTTGATACAAGTATAAATATTTTGTATTTTTAGTAAAACATCTTGTTATGAAAAACACACTATTTGTAATAACTATCATATTAATAGCCTTTAGTTGTGGTACGCCAAAACATATAACTAATACAGATAAAGGTGCAGTTAAAGTTGGAGACACAATTACACTGTCTAGTCAAGAAACAGAGTATGATATTATAATTATAGAACCTGGTTTTAATGCATGGCTAAATAGTATAGCACAACCAGAAGGATATTACTCTCAACAATATCTTGAAAATAAAAACTTATTTTATGTTAACGAGTGGAACAGTCGCGTAAGACAGCCACAACGTTTTAGCCCAAGTCTTTACGAATTAAATATAGACTATCAATCCAATATTGATTATGGCTATGAGGTTAATTATAAACTATATAACTACTTTGTTTACTTTCAAAATAGATATAAACAAAATCTTTTAGGTGGTCGGATTCCTCTTAATTAAAGGCTTTTCAATATATTTGCAACGACAAAAATTGAAATGAATACATTTAAAACACGTTGGGAAATCCAACAAAATTGGCAGCTCCTATTCCCTATTTTAGGTTTTTTAGCCCTACTCTATTCTAGCTATAAATTAGCTAACCTATTAATTAACAGTAATTTGTTGTTAGTTATTATCTGTACAATTGTCATCACTTTTGGTTTACTAAAATTCATTTTATTTCTTTTTAAAAAGCTAGAAAATAAATGGGAAGTAGATTATAAATGGGAAATGATTCGCATTTTTATGGTATTTGCTGCCACAGGAAGCTCTTCTGTATTTATTGGAAGACCAATAATTGAATGGTTAGGAATTACTAAAGAAAACTTAAATGTTTTTGTCTATTGGATATTATATATTATTATTGGCCTTATTTTTTATCAAATCTTATTGGTTTGTTTTGGCTGGTTAGCTGGTCAACATAAATTCTTTTGGGAATTTGAAAAGAAAATGATTAGACGATTTGGATTAGGAAAATTTGTAGATTAATTGAAGCATAACCAACAGGAACAGTATTTTTTATTAAAATATATAGCAGTAGTTTTACTATTAGCTATATTGCTTCCGTCTGCGGTTAAGTTTACGCATGTTTTTGAAGATCATAAGCACGAGGTGTGTACAGATTATTCAACTAACCACATGCATGAAATTGATTTAGAATGCGAATTTTTCAAATTTAAACTCAGTACACAATATTATACACTTTTAGAGAATTTCGATTTAATAATCGAAGACAACTTCTTTAAAATTAAAGATACATATTATAACTTTCAGTTTAATTATCAGCAATTATCTTACTCTCTTCGAGGACCTCCATTTGTAGTTTAAAATAAGTCTTTTTTAAACTAATTTTTTTACGATGAAATATTTTATATCGATTTTGTGCTTCTCTGTTTTCAGTTTTGTACAAAGTCAAAATTGCAGTTCTACATTTTCTGGAGAAGTGCATGATTTTCATGATGGTACGCCAATAATAAATGCTACTATTTTTATTGAAAATCTTAACAAGTATACTACTACTGATGTTAACGGACAGTTTTCTATTAATGACCTATGTAACGACGTTATTAAAATAGAGGTCTCTCATTTAGCTTGCGAAACCAAAAAAATGGACGTAACTATTGATGGTGACACCTATTTAGAAATAAATCTAGAACATCATATTGAAGCGTTAAGTGAAGTTGAAGTTAAAGGTGTTAACACCTCTAAATTAACCAAAACTACTCAAGAAACAATTCTAAAATCCGAAACCATTGACCGTTTTAGCTCTCTTAATTTAGGTGATGCTTTAAAACAAGTTAGTGGTGTATCCTCTATAAATACTGGTAGCACAATTGTAAAACCGGTTATTAATGGATTACATAGTAGCAGAATTATTGTTATGACTAATGGTGTTAGGCTACAAGACCAAGAATGGGGAATTGAGCATGCACCAAACATTGATTTAAATACAGCAGGAAGTATTAACGTTATCAAAGGTGCAAATGCTTTAGCCTATGGTGGAGACGCTATTGGTGGAGTTATTGTTGCTAAGCCTTCAAAAATTAGTTTAAAAGATTCGCTTTACGGTAAAACAATTATTACAGGTCATAGTAATGGTAGAGGTTATAATCTAAACTCTTCTTTAACTAAAACGTATAAAAAAGGTTGGTATTTAGGTGCTCAAGCTTCATTAAAACGTTTTGGTGATTTTGAGGCAACTGATTATAGCTTAACCAATACAGGTTTAAACACTAAAGGGTTTTCTGTAAATGGTGGTTTTAAAACTTTTGAAAAAGGGTTTAATATATCTTATAGTTATTTAGATAACGAAATAGGTATTTTAAGATCATCACACATAGGAAACGTTAATGATTTAGTAAACGCTATAAATAGCCCTGAACCTTCTGTTATTGAAGATTTTAGTTATGATATTAACGCTCCAAAACAAGAAGTTACACATCAAATCTTTAAAACCGAATTTTATAAACGTTTTAAAAAATTTGGACGTGTAGACATTCAGTATGACTATCAAAACAACCATCGCTATGAGTATGATATTCGTGTTGGAGATGATAAAGACAAGCCAGCTGTAGATTTAACATTAAAAACGCATACTTTAAAAACTAATGTGAAATTAGATTCTAAAAGTAATGTGACCTACCAATTTGGTGTAAATGCAAGTTTTCAGAATAATTTTGCAGACCCAACAACTGGTGTCAGACGTTTAATACCTGATTATGACAAATATGATTTAGGTACTTATGTTATTTCGTCTTTAAGACTAAATAATGATATTAATTTAGACTTTGGCTTACGTTATGACTTTAATCAAATTAATGCTAAAAAATTCTATAGAACAAGTAGTTGGGAAGAACGTGGTTATGACACAGATTTTCCAGATCTTGTTATAGATGATTTAGGCACACAATTACTAGTAAATCCAGTTTTAAATTACCATAATATATCTGCTTCTGCAGGAATATCTTATAAATTAAATGACAATAGTAATTTCATTTTTAATTATGGTTTATCAAATAGAGCGCCTAATGCTTCCGAGTTGTTTAGTGATGGTTTACACCACTCTGCAGCAAGAATTGAATTAGGAGACTTACGTATTAAGCAAGAAACATCCAATCGTGTTTCTGGTACGTATAACTATATAAACGAAGCATTAACATTAAACTTTGAAGCATTTTATAATCACATAAGCGATTATATTTTTATAGAGCCAACAGGAACAACACAAACCATACGTGGTGCGTTTCCGGTTTGGAGTTATAATCAAACCAATGCTAGTTTATATGGATTGGATCTAACAGCTAATTATAGCTTTAATAACCAATGGTATATAAATAATAAGTCGTCTTTTATAAAAGGAAGAGATTTAACTAGAAATGATGCTTTAATTGATATGCCTTCAACAAAAACTGTAAATAGTATTGGCTATACAAATAAAAAATGGCTGAATTTAAATACCGAATTACAAAGCGAACTGGTTTTTAGACAGAATGATTATCCAAACAATAATTTTGAAGTCTACAACCCTACAACTGATCAAATGGTATTGGTAGATGTAAGTACTACACCTCCAACCTATCATTTATTACACTTACAAAGTAATATAACATTAAATATATCTGAAAAAACCAATTTAAATATTGGACTAAACATTACTAATATATTTAATACAGATTACCGAGAAAACCTAAATAGATCAAGATATTTTGCTGATGATCTAGGAAGAAATATTATGTTACAATTAAAATTAAATTATTAACACAAAACACTAAAAATGAAAAATTTAAAACAATTATCTCTTATTTTATTAGCAGCTATTGCATTTGTATCATGCTCTAACGATGATGATGCTACAGACAACCCAGTACCTGTAAATGAAGAGGAAGTTATCACAACTTTAACAGCTACATTAACTCCAGTTGGTGGAGGAACAGAAATTACTTTACAAAAACAAGATTCAGATGGTGATGATGGTCCAGATGATGCGGTAATTACAGTATCTTCTCCATTAGCAATTGGCACAACTTATAATGTAAGCTTAGAGTTATTAAATGAAACAGAAAGTCCTGCTGAATCAATTAATGAAGAAATTGAAGAAGAGGATGATGAGCACCAATTTTTTTACACAGCATCAGGAGATGTAGCAACATTTGCTTATTTAGATTTTGATGGTGACGGAAATCCATTAGGTTTAGAATTTACTTTAACAACTGCTGATGTTGCATCAACAGGAAACATTACAATAGTGTTAAAGCACTTACCAAACAAGTCTGGTGAAGGCGTAAGTGATGGTGATAGTACTAATGCTGGTGGAGAAACAGATGTTATGGCTATTTTCCCTGTAGTAGTAGAGTAATTTCTATTATTTAATAAAAAAATATCCCGTAAAATTTACGGGATATTTTTTTTATAATCTGTTTTGAAAATGGTTGGACTAACACCAACATTTTTTTTAAAAAACCTTGAAAAACTACTAACCGAATCAAAGTCCAGTAAATAAGCTAATTCTTTAGTCGTTATTTCGCTTTTAATAAGTCTTCGTTTTGCTTCAGTTACTTGTCGCTGTTGTATGATTTGCTTAGCTGTAAGGTTTAATTTTTCTTTTAAAATTTGATTTAATCTTTTAGTGCTTATTCCAATTTTATTAGCATAAAATAAGGCTTTAGTTTGATTTAAAAACTCTGTTTCCATAAGTTCTAAAAACTGAAACACCCTTTTTTGGTTTAATTCTTGATCTAGAAACTGATTGTTTTGATATCGTATTAAATGTAAAATTAAAACCTTCAAAACTGTTTTAAACATTATATAAGAGGCCTCTTTATTATTATATTAAGTTTTAAGTAAACCTATAATACTTTGTACTTGCTTAATTTCTACTAATTTGTTTAAAATAAACTTTGGGTATTTATTAAATAATGACATGACATCTAAAGCATATTCAATATTATCTTCATCTATTAAATCACGTTCAAAATTTATTAAAAGACCTTCAGATGTAGTGAAAACCTCTTGTTTAAACACTTCATTTAAAGGTTTAAAATGAATAATCATCTGGTTATTATCTGCTAAATGAAAGTAAATTCCCATAGAAGCATCTGATAGTAATTGGTTATTACTTTCAAATTGTTCAACAATTATAATTTTACTATTCCACTGCTCTGTCTTCATTTACTTTTAACTCTACTTCAAAAGTAAGAAGATTTTTCTCATATTTAATACTTAGTTTTTTTTTGAAAAAAGAAAGAATAAAACACTTCCAATTATTGCTGCCAATCCTGCTGAAATTGCATAGATTGCAGTATAATTATTAGAAACATACTCTATAAATGTAGATAAAAATTGCCCTCCAAACACACCCATTGAAAATAATCCTAAGTTTTTACCTTGAGTTTTTAAGGTACTTACCTCTAACATCATATGATTTAATAATGGAATTGTAAATCCAAAACCAATACCAATAAAAATAGTAGTTAGCACCAAAAACGGTAGACTTAGTTTTGTAGATAATACTAAATAGCCTAGCATAAAAAAAACAAATCCTATGGTTACAGTTTTACTCTCTCCAAAAGCACTTACCATTTTAGGCATTTGGCTTGCTGTAATAATAGCTATTACAGATATAAAAGCCATTAAATATCCTGTTTCTGACTCTGTAAAACCAAAAGAATTTGGTAAGTATATGGGTAAAGTTACAAAACCAACAAAAAACAACATCATAGCTAAAAGTGACGCTATAAATATTAGGTTTACCTGTCTTGTGTTCCTTTTGTTTACGTTTGTATCCGTTGTTATATTCTGTGATCTAAATTTAGTTTTTGGCAATGTTTTAACGACCAAAAACAAACAAATAATAGCTACTAAATAAATATAAAAAGGAAATTGCCAATGTATTTGACCTAATACACCACCAATAGCTAAAAACACAACACCTCCTAGCTCTATAGACATGCCTTGCCAAGCAATCATTTTTATTCTAGCTTCTCCCGTAAAGAAATCTGCAATATAAGCTGTGACTGATACTTGTATAGCAACAGTTGCTGCATCAAGTAAAATGCGATCTAATATTAATATATAATTATTGGTAATAAACGCACCAATAAAACCTAATACTGCATATGGTATAAGTCCTAAGCTTAAAAGTTTAATTGTACCTAATTTAGGTAATAATCGTCCTATTATTGGTGCAAAAAGAACAACGCCTAGTGATGGTAAAGTAATTAACCAGCTAGGTGAAAATGCTAAACTTTTATGTTGTGCTATACCTGATAATGAAGGCGCAATAACTGTACCTACCATTATGGTTAAACTACTAACAAATAGTAGTGTAAAAATCCCAAAGTTTGATATTTGTTTCATATTACAAATTTCAGGTTATTGCCAAACTTAACGTTTACAACACATCTAATTACGTGTGCAAATATGGAAACTATTTTAATTAATTATTATTTAGGCATTACTTGATCTGATTTAGCCTGATCACTAAATATATAAGTATAAAACCACATTAAGGTAAATGATGGTATAATATCTAAACCAGGTAAAGCTTCTTCTATAAAAGAAAATACAGCTGCAATTTTACCTATTCTTCCTTTATACAATTTTGTCATCAACCAAGCCGAAGCTGGAGCCCAAATAATATCAGAAAACTCACCAATACCAGGTATAATAAAGCTGACATAACCTAAAGCATCAAAGATAATTCCTAAAAAAAGTTTGGTGTATTTGTTTGTGTTATTAATATTCATTTATAATATTTTGTATTTCTAATTAATAGAAAGCAAATAGTATTCCAAAAAAAATAGCAACATATTAATCATAACCTTAAGTTAAAAACTCACATTGCTTTTGCTACATGTTCTGGTGTTTTAATAACTCTTTGTGTCAACTATCTTTACCTAACTATTCAATAATAACTTTATAAGGCTGTTTGACATCTTCAGTAACCTACATGTTATATTCTTCATTTTTTTTGTAAAGCATCTTAAATATAGTTTTCTTTTAACTTAGCAGTATAATATTGTTTCAATTTATTAATTTTTGGATCAATAACAAACTGACAATAAGAGGCTTCTTTATTTCTATCATAATAAGTTTGATGCACGTCTTCTGCTATATAAAAAGGACCTAATTGGGTAACTTCTGTAACAATTGGATCGTTAAATACGTTTTGGTCTTCTAGCAATTGTATAAAAGCTTCTGCTTTATCTTTTTGATCTTCTGTACTATAAAATATTGCAGACCTATATTGCGTTCCAATGTCATGTCCTTGCCTATTTAAAGTTGTAGGATCATGTGTGGCAAAAAACAACTCTAAAAGCTCTGTATAAGCAACAATTGTAGCATCATAAAAAACTTGAATGCCTTCAGCGTGACCTGTTCTACCTGTACCAATTTCTCTGTAAGCTGGATTTTTAATGGTACCTCCTGTGTAACCAGAAACTACTTTTTTAACACCTTTAATGCGTAAAAATACGGCTTCGGTACACCAAAAACAGCCTCCTGCAAAAGTTGCTGTTTGTAAATTTTCTTCTTTCATAATATAAAAATAACCAATTTTACATAGCTTATATTTATTCAACTATAGGTAAAAGAAATATTTAACGTTTAATTAAGAGATTTTTTTTAGTTCAAATATAGTTTTGCAAAATCAAACTGTAACAATGCTAAAAATAGTTAGTCTTTAGTTCAGTAATCATCAACCAAAACATTAAATGAAATCTTTTTTTACTTTACTATCAGTCATTTTTGTATCACTACAAACGTTAGCACAAGTTAAACCAACGTATCAAATTAAACGCACAGACCATCCTCCTAAAATAGATGGAGTTTTAGATGACAAGGCTTGGAATGATGCACAAATTGCAACAAATTTTACCGAGTTTAAACCTGATGTTGGTGATGTTGCTCCAGACAATAAAAGAACATCTGTTAAAATGACATATGACGATTCTGGGATCTACGTTGCTGCATATTGTTATGATGTAAAAGAAGACATCATGCGCCAATTTACACAGCGTGATAATTTTGGTCAAGCTGATTTTTTTGGGTTGATATTTAATCCAAATAATGATGCACAAAATAATACCGAATTTTTCGTTTTTAGCTCTGGTACACAAGCTGATGCTGTTGAAAGCCCAAATTATGGTGAAGACTTTGGATGGAATGCGGTTTGGGAAAGTAGTGTCAAAATGGTTGATGACGGTTGGATTGTAGAAATTAAAATACCATATCGTGCTTTACGTTTTACGCAACAAGAGGATCCAACTTGGGGAATTCAGTTTCATAGACATTATCGTAAAACTAGAGAACAAATGACTTGGAGTCCAATTGATGTTACCAAAGGTAATGCAGGACTTTATAACGCTGAATTAAAAGGGATTAAAAACATTAGTCCTCCTACAAGATTAAGCTTTTTTCCATATGCTTCTGGATTAGTTAGTACTTTTGATGGTGAAACCGAAAGCGATTTTGCTGCAGGAATGGATATTAAGTACGGTTTAACCGAAAACTTAACTTTAGATGCTACATTAATACCTGACTTTAGTCAAGCAGGTTTTGATGATGTACAATTAAACCTTGGTCCTTTTGAACAACAATTTTCTGAACAACGTCAATTTTTTACTGAAGGTGTTGACCTTTTTAGCAAAGGAAACTTATTTTACTCTAGACGCATTGGAGATCGTGCTTCAGGAAGATTAAATCTTCAAGACAATGAAACTTTTGAAGAGTTTCCTGAAAAAGTACAACTATTAAATGCTGTAAAAGTTTCTGGTCGTACAAAACAAGGTCTAGGTATTGGTTTTTTTAATGCTATTACAGAAAAAACAACAGTAGACATCACTAATACAGAAACTGGTCAAAAACGTAGCCAAGTGATTGAGCCATTAGCCAATTACAATATCATGGTTTTAGACCAACAATTTAATAAAAACTCTGCTGTAACCTTAATTAATACTAATGTAACTAGAGATGGTGATTTTAGAGACGCTAATGTAACAGGATTATTATTAGATTTAGTTAACAAGCAAAACACTTACGGAGCAATTGCAGAAGTTAAAATGAGCACCTTTAATGATGTAGCATCAAAAGATAATGGCTATACAGCAAGAGTTGGATTAGGAAAAAATAGTGGTAATTTACGTTATAGCGCGACTTATGATTATGCTGATGAAAACTATGATATTAATGACCTTGGTATATTATTTAGAAATAATTACAGCAATTTTAATGCAGAAGTTAGCTATCGTACCTTTGAGCCAGGAAAAACCTTTAACAATACTTATTTTGGTACTTGGATAAATTATAACCAACTGGCTAATCCAAATACATTTACAGGTGCTAATACTGGTTTTAACTTTAATGGTCAAACTAAAACATTACACAATCTAGGTATAAATGGTAATTTTAATTTTGGTAAACAATATGACTATTTTGAACCTAGAAATGGCTTTGACAGCTATTTTATTACCGAAAACTATGCACAATCTAACGCATGGATATCCAGTAATTACAACTTGTTTTTTGCTCTAGATGCTAATCTTGGTTATGGACGTTTATTTAATGACACACGCAAAAATTTTAACAATATTTGGTTTGGTTTAAATCCAAGATTTAAATTTAACGATAAGTTTTTAATGGTATTAGGTTTTGACTATGACAACTATACAGCAGATAGAGGTTATGTAAATGGTCAAGATATTGACGATAGGATTATTTTTGGTCAACGTGATCGCGTAGACATGACAGCAAGTATTTCTGGTAGTTACAACTTCAACTCGTTTAATGCTTTAACCTTAAGTTTTAGAAACTATTTAAGTACTGTAACTTATGATAACGACATGTATGTTTTACAGGATAATGGACGTCTAGAAAGGTCTTCTATTTACACTAAAAACACTATAAATAGTGATCCAGATTACGATCCAGACATTAATTTTAATACTTGGAATTTAGACTTGAGCTACACATGGCAATTTGCACCAGGAAGTCAACTAACAGCTTTATATCGTAATCAGATTTTTAACTTATCTAACGACTCTGAAGCTAACTTGTTTGAAAGTACATCAGACTTATTTAAACAAGAACAACGCAACACTGTTTCATTAAGGTTAGTCTATTTTGTTGACTATAACGATATTAAAAACGTCTTAAAAAAACAAAGCTAAGTCATTATTTGTTGTCTAATAATTTATAAAGTAGTAATTTCCGTTCTTTATAAATAACTATGATTAAAGCAAAAAATATACATAAATATTATGGAGATTTACACGTACTAAAAGGTGTTGATGTTCATATCAAAAAAGGCGAAATTGTAAGTGTTGTAGGAGCTTCTGGAGCAGGAAAAACAACTTTATTACAAATTTTAGGAACTTTAGATTTTATTGAAAATAAAAAAGAAAGTCAGCTAGAAATTAACGGTAAAGATATTACTGGTTTAACCGAAAAACAATTAGCACAATTTAGAAATCATCATATTGGGTTTATATTTCAGTTTCATCAATTATTGCCAGAGTTTACCGCTGTTGAAAACGTCTGTATTCCAGCTTATATTAAAGGGACTAATAAAAACGAAGCTGAAAACAGAGCTAAAGAATTGCTTGATTTTCTAGGCTTATCACACCGTTATAATCATAAACCAAGCGAGTTGTCTGGTGGAGAGCAACAACGTGTTGCTGTAGCTAGAGCCTTAGTGAATAATCCAGAACTGATTTTTGCAGATGAACCTTCTGGAAATTTAGATAGTGAAAGTGCTGAAAATTTACATAACCTATTTTTTAAATTACGTGACCAATTTGGACAAACCTTTGTTATTGTTACACACAATAAAACTTTAGCAAATTTAGCAGATCGTAAATTAACTATGGTAGACGGAAACATTATATAACTATGAAGCTATTATTTAACTCCATACTAAACTATGTTAAAAATCCGCGTTTAAAACAATTAAAACACGTTACAACGTCCCAAAAATTAAGCATTGTTTTTACAGCAATTCCAATATGTATTTTATTAGGCTTAGGATTTGGATTGTTTATTGGTGCACTTGAAAGTTTGGGTTTATACAGTCAAGATAGTCATGCGATTAATAAATTAATGGAGGAAGAAACTCCTTTTACTATAATTTTTACTGCTGTAATTATGGCTCCTGTGATTGAAGAATTAATATTTAGAGGTCCTCTAACCTTATTTAGTACAAAGTATTTTAAAATAGCGTTTTACCTAATGGCTATTCTGTTTGGATATGTACACATTTTTAATTTTGAAATAACATCACAAATATTGTTACTTTCACCATTATTAGTAGCTCCACAAATAGTTATAGGTCTAGTATTTGGTTACATACGCGTAAGATTAGGATTAACATACTCTATGCTTTTACACGCGTGTTACAATGGTATTTTAATTATTCCAGCTCTATTATTATTAGAATAATTAACACTTTTAAACGCAACTAAATACATCTTTTAGCATCTTGTAAAAAACAATTTTATGCTAAAAAAATCAATGTATGTTTATGGATGCTTTCTAGCTATTCAATGCCTTCTATTTTCTTGTTGTAAAGAAAAAACCTATCTAGTTAATTTACAATCTATTGAAATTGTTAATTTAACAGACAACTCACAAGTTACAACTACTGAAGACTTTGTATTATATTTAAATTTAATCTATGATTTAGAGGATATATCTATGTTTTCCAATACTAATATTAATTCAGCATTAGCCACAACTTGTCCTGATAATATTTATGTTTATGAATCTCAAATAACAAATCTAAACATTACAGCAAATACTGAAATTAATGGTATAGCAGCTGGAGAAAGCTTAAATCAAATAATGAGTTTTTCATATTATGATATTGAAAACACTATGGATATAGTAGAACTTTACAATCCATCTGAAACAAATATGAATCATCAAAAATCTCCAGATGATGTCTTATTCATTTTTAATGAAACAATTCCGTCACAAACAGAATTTAAGCTAACATTAACTATAGAAACTTCAAATAGCAATATCTTTACAACAACTTCAAATACATTTATCATTCAGTAACCAATTAATAAATGACACAGCAAGACCTTAAAGAGTTTCTTGATAGTAAAGTAGAACAATATAATACGCCACAATTTATTGATAGTGATCCAATACAAATTCCGCATTTATTCACTAAAAAAGAAGATATAGAAATTGCAGGTTTTTTAAGCGCAACTATATCTTGGGGAAACCGTAAAAGCATTATAAATAATTGTCATAAAATGATGGATTTATTAGAACAATCTCCATTTGATTTTGTGATGAATCATCAAGAATCTGATTTAGAAAAACTTGAAACCTTTGTACATCGTACTTTTAATGGTGTAGATTTTATAGCCTTTATTAAAGGCTTACAACATATTTACACTAACCATAATGGTTTAGAAGCTGTTTTTGCTAAACATGCAACATCAAACAGTTTACAACAATCTATCCATCAATTTAAACACACTTTTTTTGAAATAGAACACTTACCACGTACTCAAAAACACATTAGTGATCCTCTTAAAAATAGTGCAGCAAAACGCATTAATATGTTTTTACGTTGGATGGTAAGACCCAATACCACTAAAGTAGATCTAGGGCTTTGGGACAGCCTCTCTCCTGCTCAATTATCCTGTCCTTTAGATGTACATTCTGGAAATGTGGCACGTAAACTAGGATTGTTAGACAGAATACAAAATGATGGAAAAGCTTTAACCCAATTAGACAATAGTTTAAGGCAACTAGATGTAAATGATCCAGTTAAATATGATTTTGCCTTATTTGGTTTAGGTGTCTTTGAAAAATTTTAGTATCTTAAATCCAACTTATTAAGTGTATACGTAACTATTATAAAATAATACGATCAAATGATAATACCTGATTATCCAATTAATGAAATTGAAAGACAATCTGAAGTCAACAATTACAAATTAGTGGACACCTTACCAGAAAGTGATTTTGATAATATTACTAGTTTATTATCTACAATTTTTGATGTTCCAATTTCATTAATTACCATTTTAGACGCAGATCGTAATTTTTTTAAATCTCACTATGGACTAGATTTTAATGAAACACCACGAAATACTTCATTCTGTAGTCATGCCATATTACAAGATGACATTTTTATAGTCGAAGATGCTAGAATTGATCCAAGATTTAAAGACAACCCAATTATTGAACTTTATCAAACAATATTTTATGCTGGTGTACCCTTGATTACCAAAAATGGTTATCCTTTAGGCACATTATGTATCTACGATCATAAACCTAGACAGTTATCAGACTCACAAAAACAAGTATTAAAAACCATTGCAAAACAGGTTATTAATTTATTCGAATTAAGACTAAGCAACAGGTTGTTAGATCAAACTAAACAAGAGTTAACTGAAAGAAACAACGAGCTTAATAAGTTTGCTAGTCATGTGTCTCATGATCTTAAATCTCCTTTAGCTAATATTGTATCCTTAACTGATTTATTAAAAGAAGAAAAAGAAAATACGCTTACTAAAGAGTCTACTGAATTTTTAGGCTATATTGAAGACTCAGCCCAATCTTTAAAAAATTATATTGACGGAATATTGATTCATTATAAATCTAACGAGTTATTAAATGAAGACAAAGATTATATAAATGTAAATGATTTGTTTAAAGAGGTACAACGTATACTTTTATTGAATGATAACCAATTAAAAACAACAGTCTATAGCAACCAAATATTTACTAATATTGCTGCTGTTACACAAGTTTTAATTAATCTAGTTGATAATGGCTTAAAATATAATAATAAAGCTAATCCTGAAGTTTATTTGAGTTTTACTGAAGATCAAAAACACTATACTTTTACAGTAAAAGACAATGGTAATGGTATAGCTAAACAGCAACAAGAAAACGTTTTTGAATTATTTAATAACAACAATCAAACAGACGTTAAAGGTAAAAAAGGTACAGGTATTGGCTTATTTACAGTTAAAAATTTGGTCAAAAAATTAGGTGGTACCATAAGTCTAAACTCACAATTAAATCAAGGAAGTACGTTCACCTTTACCATAGAAAAATAAAAAAGCCTAATCTAAAGATTAGGCTTTTTTATATAAGTAATTCTATATACTATGATTGCTTCATGTATTTAATAAGCTTTTTATTTAGAGTTTCTTGATCTATATATAATGTTCCACTCATACCTAAACATTGTCCATCTTCAAGTTTTAAAGTTTTTTTATCTGTAATATAAGTTCCATCAGTTTTTACTAAAGTCCCATTGTTTAATTTTAACTCTTTACGCAACTGTTCTACACCTGTTGCAGTGTAATGATATACTTTACTATCTAAAAGTATAACGTAGTTTGCATCTTCAATTTGTTTAGCGTCTTGTGCTTGTACTGTGCTTAATCCTAAAAATAAAGCAAAAGCAATCATAATAAAGTTTTTCATTGTAATATTTTTTTAAGTTTGTATCTTAATTAAAATGTAAGTGTCTACAAATCATTGTTTAAAATTAAACATTTCAATTTTTGTGCCAAACTATTTAATAAATATTTAGCCTTTTAACCAAGCTTGTCTTGCTGCTTTTTGAGCAGAAGTTGCTTCAGGATTTTCGTTTAATTTAGTTCCTGTTGTATAAGACTGTGTTAATTTAGTTTTGATAACAACCTCTTTTCCTGCTCTATCTAAAACCACATTAATATCTTTACCTGGTTGCCACATGTACATATTAGTTAATATCTTTTGTGCAGAACCCATAGTTAAGGCTTCTCCATCAACAGTCTTTATAACATCACCTGGTAACACTCCATTTTCTGTCCAAAAGCTATTGTCTTTTACAGCTTCGCTAAAAGGAATAGTCATAGTTTCACGATTTGGAGTAAAAATTAAAGCTCCATCGTTTTGGATATAATTAGTTTTTACACGACCAGAATCTAGTTTTAATCCTACTTTTTCAAAATAAACAGAATAGTCTATTGGTGTACCTCCAACAACATGAGTATTTAAAAATTCGCCAACACTTGGGTAAGTCATTGCGATAATTTCATCAATTAATTTATCGTCTTCAAACGGTTTGTTTTTTCCGTATTTATTAGATAATTCTTTCATTAAAGATAAAATACCTCTGTTACCGTTACTTTCTTCACGCATAATAATGTCAATACACATACCTATTAAGGCTCCTTTCATGTATACGTTATAATATTGTGGTGCATAAGGTTCATCCAAAACATTTTCACTCATTTCGGTAAAACTCATACTATCATCTAAGTTAGCAGATGTTTGTATTTTGGATAAAATATCTCCATAAAACTCTTGATTATCTACTAAACCTTGATCTACTTGAAATAAAGTAGCAAAATATTCAGTGACACCTTCATACATCCATAAATGTTTAGAAAATGTTGGTTGGTTGTAATCAAAATAGTGTACATCTTCAGAGTGCACACTTAATGGTGTTACAATATGAAAAAACTCATGAGATACAACATCTATCATGCTTTCGGCTAAAGTTTCAAAAGGAGAATCTTCACTTAAAACTACAACTGTAGACGTATGATGCTCTAATGCACCAAATCCTTTAGGTGATTCTGGCTTTCCTTCAGATAAATACAAATAGATATCATAACGTGGTGTACTATTAACGTCTCCTAAATATGCTTTTTGAGCTTGCATCATTTTTTCCATTACTTCTTTAATGCTTGCTGCTGTATGTACTTTGTTAGGCGAGTAAACACTTAATACAATTTTAATATCTCCAACTTGAAATTCTTCAACATCTAATTCTCCATAAAACATTGGATTATCAGTAATATCAAAATATCTTGGTGCAAAATAACTTGAAGTTGCAAATTTACCATCTTCGCTAGTTGTTTTACCTGTTTCTTGTAATGCAGATGTTCGTTTAAAATCTACTGGTGCAGTAACGTCTAAACTATATTGGCTATCCTTAAGGCTATCAAAATAACCAATAAATCCGTGTAAATTTAAAACGTAGTTTGTAGGCTCGATATTTGTTCCAGCAGGAGAAAATGGTACTTCTCCTCCTATTCCACCACCAGAATTAGCTTCTTGATCAAATGTATCGTTTGCATTATAAGTAATATAATCTAATTGTGTAGCATTGGCTATAGTCCACGTATTAGTATCTACTTTAGTAGTTGGCAACTCGTTACCTTTATAATCAAAAGCTTTAAAATCGTCAATATATTTTCCAAAATCACTTACAGAGTAAGTCCCTTGTACAACTCTTGGTAATCTATAAGTTACAGTTTGTGTTGTAAAACGTCCTGGGTTAATGGTTACAGGAGCTTTATCGTTAACGACTTTAGACAAGTCAATGGATGCTGCAATTGGAGTTTGTGACGCCAATTTGTCGGTTGTTTTTGAACTGTTACAACCCACTAATAAAAGTCCTGTTGCTAAAGTAGTTACTAATAGTTTTTTCATTGTTAATTATTATGTTTGTTAATGGTCTTATAAATAAAGACGCTTAAAAGTATAATTTGTTACATGATATAAACATTAAGATTTTGTTAAAATGTTATTTTGTGAATAGCTATTATATAAATGCAATTATTATCTTTGACAAACTTTAAAATTAATGCAGTTTAAAAACCCAGAACTTCTTTACGCGCTTTTCTTACTGCTTATCCCTATTATTGTCCATTTATTTCAGCTTAGAAAGTTTCAAAAAGAGTACTTTACCAATGTTGATGTGATTAAAAAAGTACAATTACAAACTCGTAAAAGTGCTACCATAAAAAAATGGTTAATACTATTAACTCGTTTACTTTTATTAGCAGCTATTATTATAGCTTTTGCACAACCTTTTACCTCAAAAATAAAAGCATTCAATACAGCTAAACAAACTGTGATCTATCTGGACAACTCGTTTAGTATGCAAGCAAAAGGTGATAAAGGTCCATTATTAAAACGTGCTATTCAGGATTTAATAGAAACCCTTCCTGAAAACCAAAACCTATCTATTGTCACAAATACAGAAACGTACTTAAATACTACAATTAAAGCTATTAAAAACGACTTATTACAACTTAATTATTCTTCAAATCAATTAAGTTATAATGCAGCTTTACTTAAAGCAAAAAAAACATTTAACAATCAAGATAATACCGTAAAAAACTTGATTTTTATTTCAGATTTTCAGCAAAAAAATACTGATTTCACTATTAAAAAAGATACAAATCTAACTGTAAATTTAGTGCAATTAAAACCTGAAAGTACAAGTAATATAAGTATTGATAGTTTATATATTTCCAAACAAACATCTAATAACATAGAGTTATCTGTTATATTAAAAAGTAATAGTATATCAAAAATTAATTTACCAGTTTCAATTTATAATAACGACAATTTATTATCCAAAGCCACTGTAGATTTAAACAAAAAAGCATCCACTGTATTTACTATTCCTAATGATCAAGTTACAAAAGGAAAAATAACTATTGAAGACACACAATTACAATTTGATAATAGCTTATATTTCAATATAAACTCGCCTTCAAAAATTAATGTTTTAGCTATTAGTAATACTAATGACAGTTATTTAAGTCGAATTTTCACAGAAGATGAATTCACTTTTACTACAAAAACTACAAACACATTAGATTATAGTCTTTTTGACACACAAAACTTAGTGGTTATTAATGAAATTGAAGCTTTACCAGAAAGTCTAACCACTGCTTTAAAAGCTTTTGCGGATCAAGGAGGTTCGGTTGTTTTTATACCAAACACAAACGGAAACCTTAATAATTACAACACCTTTTTACAGCGATTTAACATTGCACCTTTTAGCGCAATAAACGCCAACCAAAAGCGTATTACAACCATAAATTATGCACATCCACTGTATGCTAATGGTGTATTTGAAAAAAGAGTAGATAATTTTCAATATCCAAAAGTAGAACGTTATTTTCCTCAGATAAATCTAAAAGCAACACCAATTTTACAATTTGAAGATAACAAACCTTTTTTATCACAAAACCAGTCTTTGTATGTCTTTTCGGCTCCTATAAATACGGATAATTCAAATTTTAAAAATATAAATTTAATTGTTCCAACGTTTTACAAAATAGCAAAGCAAAGTTTAAACACAACAACATTATATTATACCATTGGGCAAAATACTAGTTATGATGTGGCTACAAATTTACAGCAAGATGCGGTATTAACTTTAGTTAATGGTAATGACAAAATCATCCCAGAACAATATTATTTTAATAATAAAGTCCTTATCAAAACTAATGACATACCAGAATTAGCTGGTATTTATGATATTAAAGATAAAACCAAAATATTGCAAAATGTTAGTTATAATTACAATCGTACCGAGAGTAACTTAAACTACCTTAATCTAGACAACATTAATAACGCAACAGTTAGTAACTCGATTACTACTGTTTTAGATAACATAAATAACGATACTAAAGTTAAGGAATTATGGAAATGGTTTGTAATTTTGGGACTCGTGTTACTAATTTTAGAAATGCTCATCTTAAAATATTTTAAATGAACACCTTAATAAAAACAGCAACAATAATTGATCCTTCTAGCAAATTTAATAACCAAGTTTGCGATATTTTAATCGAAAAAGGTAAGATTACTAAAATTGCTAAAAACATTGATAATACTAACAATTACAAAACAATAACCTTAGATAATCTACACGTTTCACAAGGTTGGTTTGACAGTAGTGTTAGTTTTGGAGAACCTGGTTTTGAAGATAGAGAAACCATTGCTAATGGATTAAAAACTGCAGCAAAATCTGGATTTACTAGTGTCGCTGTACAAGCCAACACAAATCCAATTATAGACACCAATGCCAATGTAGCTTTTGTACTATCTAAAGCACAAAACAATGCAGTTAACTTATTACCAATAGGCGCTTTAACTAGACACAGTGAAAGTATTGATTTAGCTGAATTATTTGATATGAAAAACGCAGGAGCTGTTGCTTTTTATGATTACAAAAAACCTATAAGTAATCCTAATTTATTAAAAATAGCGCTGCAATATGCAAGTAATTTTGATGGTTTAGTTTGCTCTTTTCCTATTGAAACAAAAATATCTGGCAAAGGAATTGTTAATGAAGAATTGACAAGCACCTCTTTAGGCTTAAAAGGAAGCCCCAATCTAGCTGAAGCTATGCAAGTGGCTAGAGATTTATTTTTACTTGAATATACGGAAGGAAAACTACATATTCCAACCATTTCAACTGCTGAAAGTGTTGCTCTAATAAGAGAAGCTAAAAACAAAAAACTTGATGTAACCTGTAGTGTTGCCATACATAACTTATGCTTAACTGACGATGTTTTGGTTCAATTTGACACCAATTACAAAGTCAATCCACCACTTAGGATTAAAAAGGACGTTGATGCCTTAATTGAAGGTTTAAAAGACGGAACCATTGATATGGTAACCAGTGATCATAATCCAAAAACAATTGAAGACAAAAAAGTAGAATTTGATCATGCTGCTTTTGGCACCATTGGACTTGAAAGTGCATTTGGAGCTTTAAATACAGTAGTTTCTACAAAAAAAGCTATTGAGTTATTAACACAAGGAAAAACTAGATTTGGTCAAAAAATTAATAGTATTAATGAAGGTGAAATAGCAAACCTAACCTTATTTAATCCTGATTTAAAATACGCTTTCGCGGAAAGTGATATTGTTTCAAAATCAAAAAACAGTGCCTTTTTAGATCAAGAATTAAAAGGAAAAGCCTACGGAATAATCGCAAATAATAAAACAGTATTATAATATAATGAATCAAAAAAACACCATTGAAGAAGGAAAAACACTAGCAGTCGTTAGCTATTTAACCATAATTGGTAGCGTTATTGCTATAATAATGAATGGAGAAAAGAAAAATGAATTTACAAGTTTTCATAACAGACAAGGGTTAGGCTTATGTCTTTTATGGATGTTTATTGCCTATTTTGTTAGTCAATTTGACAACTTCCAAATCTCTATTGCATTTTGGATAAGTATGGGAGCACTTTTGTTTTTAGGTGTAATGACAGCTATTAATGGATCCATGAAACCAATTCCGGTTATTGGGCCATTTTTTCAAAAAATTTTTAAAGGACTAGGTAAATAATGGAAAACTTTAACTTACATCACATCACAAGACCATCGTCTTTAAAAGAAAATGCGCCTTTACTTATTTTGTTTCATGGTTATGGAAGTGACGAAAACGACTTATTTAGCTTTGCAACAGAGTTACCAGAAGAATTATTTATAATATCTGTTAGAGCACCTTACCCAATGCAACCCTATGGTAATGCATGGTATGCTATTAATTTTGATGCAGAACAAGGTAAATGGAGCGATAATGATCAAGCCATAGAATCTAGAGATTTAATAGCTACATTTATAGATCAGGCTATTGCTAACTATCCTGTGAATAAAGATAGTGTATCCTTATTAGGTTTCAGCCAAGGTTGTATTTTAAGCTATGCAGTAGCTTTAACATACCCAGAAAAAGTAAATAATATTATCGCTTTAAGTGGTTATGTCAATGAAGATTTATTTACTGCTAAAGATGCTTCGGCTTATAAACACCTTAACTTTTACGGATCACATGGTACTGTAGACCAAGTTATTCCTGTGGATTGGGCAAGACAAGCTCCAAAATTCTTAGAAGCATTAAACATTAAACATCAGTTTAGCGAGTTTCCGGTTGGACATGGTGTTGCTCCTCAAAATTTTTACGAATTTAAAGATTGGTTAGTGAACTTGATTTAAACACTACAATTAAATAATCAAAAAAATCCCTAATTATAAATGCTTATTTATTAATTAGGGATTTTTTATTTTGAATCTTTGAGATTGAAAAAATATTTCTTAACCTTATCTAGTATATAAAAGGTAATCTAGCACTTCAAAATCAACATTTTGTTCTGGAGTTATAAAGTATTGTATTAGTAATTCTCCCCAGAATTGACCGTCAGAAAAATCAGCAACAATCCATCTGTGATTTAACATTTTAATGGTGTTAAATTGTAATTTTCTACCTTCTGAAGCAGCAAAAGGAATTAAAGGATGTTCTCCATCGGTTTCATTTAATTTATACAATTCGTTTTTTAAAAACGGAATTAATGCTTCAGTATCTAATTGTTTGTTATAAAAATAATCTTTTGCATCTTGGTTGTAACGTAAATCAAACAATGACAAATCTGATAACTCATCATTTAAAGTTGTTAAAGAATCCTTCATGGATTCGTTATTAATTCTTAAAACTTCAATACGTTTACTACTGTCTTCTAATATTTTTTTAGAATTTACATATTGAAACACTACTATTAGTAATGTAAAAATAAACAGGTACATAAAGATTTTGTTCTTCATTTTTTTAAGTTTTTTTAAATCGTAATTTGTAATTGATCGTAAGCTAAATATACGTTATCTGGCAATTGTTTTTGGACTTCTTCATGGAACCCTAACAAATGACTAATATGTGTTAAATAGGTACGTTTAGGTTGTAATATTTTTATAATTGCTAAAGCTTCTTCTAGATTAAAATGCGAAATATGGGCTTCTATACGCAAAGCATTTATAACTAATACATCTAAGTTTTTAAGTTTATCTAATTCGGTTTCAGTAATTGTTTTAAAATCTGTTAAATAAGCAAAATTTTCAAATCTAAAACCAAATACTTGAAGCTTATAATGCAAACCTTCAATAGGAATAATTGTTTTATTATTAATCTCAAAAGGCTTATTTTCAATAGTATTAATAGCTACTGTTGGAGCTCCAGGATATCTATTTTCTGTTTCAAAAACATATTCAAAACGCTTTTTAAGCTCGTTAATCACACGTTTATGTGCATAAATCGGCAATTCGCCTTGTCTGAAACAAAATGGTCTTATGTCATCCAATCCAGCAGTGTGGTCTGCATGCTCATGTGTAAATAATAAAGCATCAATTTTAGTAGGATTATTAAGTAACATTTGTTGTCTAAAATCTGGTCCACAGTCTATAACAAATGTATTTTTATCCCACTCTATCATTATAGAAACACGCAACCTTTTATCTTTAGGATTTTGGCTTAAACACACAGGATGAGTGCTTCCTATAATAGGAATTCCTTGTGATGTACCTGTGCCTAAAAATGTTATTTTCAATGGTTGAAGATTTCTCACAAAAATAGAATATTTTTTTTGTTTGCTATAGTTATTTGATACCTTTGTAAAACTTAACATCATTGTAAATTTTATATGGAAATAAGGCTAAAAGGAGATAAAGAGTTTGAAAATATTCCGTCTCTTAAGGACAAAGCATTACGTATTAATTTAAACGAAAATATTTACGGAACGTTTTCTGAAATTGGAGCTGGACAAGAAACTGTGCGTCACTTTTTTAGAGCTGGAGGAGCATCTGGTACTATTGCAAAAGCAATGTCTGCCTATGATAAAGAATTTAGTGATGCTATTTATGGTATTGAAAACGATAGACGTTACGTAACTGAAGCACGTTTACGTAAAATGGTAGCTCATGAAATTAGATTAATTGAAGAACGTATTGGAAGGGAAAAAAATCCACACAAAATGTTTTTTAGTTTTGCTAATACTGTGGCAACTATTGATTTTGCTAAAAAATATAAAGGACATGGTTGGGTAGGAATTAAATATCAAATTGATCCTGAAGAAGAAGAATATAACGAAATTGTTTTGCACATACGTTTTAAAGAAAACGATGCAAGATTACAACAAGAAACTTTAGGGATTTTAGGTACAAACCTAATTTATGGTGCTTTTTATAAGTATAACGAACCTAGAAAGCTGTTACGTTACTTATATGATCACTTAGATAAAGATCAAATAGAAATTGATACTATTAACTTTTCTGGTCCAGTTTTTAAAGATGTAGACAACCGTCTAATGAGTTTACAATTAGTTAAAAACGGAATGACTGATGCTGTCATGTTTGCTCCTGACGGAAATAATGTATTACCAGCAAGAGTTTTATACAAGAAAAATATATTAGCGTTACGTGGTAGTTTTAGACCTGTAACTAAAGTTAATATTGACATGTATGAGAAGTCTTTGGAGATGTTTATTAAAGAAAATAAAGTAGACGAAAACAATACTCAGGTTATTTTTGAAATTACTTTATCTAACCTAAGAGCTGAAGGTGAAATTGATGAGCAAGATTTTATGGATCGTGCACGTTTGTTATGCTCTTTAGGACATACTGTATTGATTTCAAACTTCCAAGAATACTATAAATTGGTAGAATACTTCTCTCAATATTCTAAAAACAGAATGGGATTAGCAATGGGAGTAAATAATCTTGTAGATATTTTTGACGAGAAATATTACAGACACTTAAGTGGTGGTATCTTAGAAGCATTTGGTAAATTATTCTTTAAAGATTTACGTGTTTACCTGTACCCAATGAAAGATGAAGATGGTACTTTAACTACCAGTGATACTTTAAAAGTACATCCACGAATGAAAGAATTATATAAATTCTTTAAATACAATGGAAAGGTTGTAGATATCACAGACTTTGACCCAAGTACACTAGAGGTGTTTTCTAGAAGGGTTTTAAAAATGATAAATTCTGGAGAAGATGGATGGCAACAAATGCTACCAGAAGGTGTCTCTAAACTAATTATGGAACAAAGTTTATTTAATTGTGAAACTGAGGAAATTCCTAATAAAAAATAAAACAATTTAAATTCTATAAAAAATAAAGCGCTTTTAAGATAAACTTAAAAGCGCTTTTTATTTGTGTAAGCGTAGTAGTTTTAATGTTTCTTTTTAGTGACTGAAGTTTACTGTATGTTTCATCAAGTACTACGATTATAGTATTACAAATCCCGTACCAAAATTTAATTTTTAATAAAAAAACTTATTTTATTACGAATTTTTTGAAATTTTACCTCTAACTCCTTTAAAGAAAGATTTCATATATTTAAAATCAGCTTCTACGTCATCCGTTGGGTAAAAAGGTTCTGATATTTTGTTTTGCTTATTACCAAAGTCCATTGTAAACATAATGATAGGTACATTGGCTTGTTTTGCTATGTAGTAAAAACCTGTTCTCCACTCCTCTACTTTACTTCTAGTACCTTCAGGTGCTAAGGTTAATCTAAACTCTTCTTTATTTTCAAACAGCTTAGCAATAGATAAGACTTTGTTCTCTTTGTTTTTTCTGTCTACTGGTACACCACCAACAGCTCTAAAATAATAACCAAATGGCCACGTAAATAATGATTTTTTACCAATAAAATTAGTTTTAACCTGAGTAACTTTACGTAATAGTATGCCTATAATAAAATCAAAATTACTAGTATGTGGTGCAGATATAAAAACAGCTTTTTTAATCGTGTCTTGAGAAAAATTGGTATTTCCAACTACTTTCCAGCCAATAACTTTAAAATATATAAATTTTGCTAACCAGTACATATTACATTTTTTGGTATAATGCCTTAAGCGTTGCATGAGTTATTGTGTCTTTCCAGTTTTCACCAATTGCATTTTCCCATAAAGGCTCTAAACTTAAAGCAACATTTATCATAATATCAAAATCTTTGTCAGATAAATCTTTACAAATACCTTGAGGTAAAGTTATATTATGTTTAATCTTCATTTGTTTAAACATTGCTACTCCTTCAGGATAATAATCTACTAAATGATCGAAAACAATACAGTTACCAATACCATGTTTGATACCTAATAAATAACCTAAACCATAACTCATAGCATGTGCTACACCGACTTGAGAGTAGGCAATACTCATTCCTCCATGCCAACTAGCCATCATTAATTGATCTTGCGCTTCTTCTTCAGTTAAATTATCTCCTAGAAAAATATCTTTGCAAAGCTCCAATGCTTTCTCACCATAAGATTGGCTAAAAGCATTTAAATAGGTTCCTTTTAAAGATTCTATACAATGTACATAACAATCCATTCCTGTATAAAACCATTGATCAGTCGGTACATCTTTAGTTAATTCTGGATCCAATATAACTTGATCAAAAGGAGTGTAGTCACTATTGATACCTAATTTACGTTCTGGACCAGTTAAAATAGTTGTTCTAGAAACTTCTGCTCCAGTTCCTGATATTGTAGGTATACCAACATGATAAACAGCTTCATTTTTTACCAAATCCCAACCTTGATAATCTTTACTTTCTCCATCATTATTAAGCATTATAGCAACAGCTTTTGCTACATCTAGCAAACAACCACCTCCAATACCTATAATACCAGAAGGACGTTCTTTAAAGTTTAGTATAATATCCTCTACATACTGATCTATTTGTTCTGTTTTTGGTTCTTCTTTGGTAGATACAAAAACTATTTTATCTTGATAGGATAATGGTATTCTTGAGGTTAACCAAGCATTTCCTTTAAAGACATCATCTACAAAAAATATAAATGGTGCTTTAGTGTTTAATCTTTTAGGCTGAATAATATCTGCTAATTGATTAAAACTACCACGTCCAAATACTACATTTGACACCATTGGAAAATTTTTATAACTCATTGACTTTTAGTCTTTATTTGTAAATTTATTACTTATTTAATTGTTCTTGAAATAATTCTGAAAATAAACCAATATGATAACCATCCACTAAAGCGTGATTAACACTAATTGCTACATTCATCATTAATTGGTCATTCTCTTTAATTGCTTTAGCAAATGCTAATTTAGGAACAGATTCTACTGCGCCTGAAGTGGGCTCTTTATGACCGGAAAAATTCACCCAAGGTAATGCTGAGCAATGTATGCAATTATTAGCATTAACTGGTGGAAACAGGTCGTATGAGTTTTCAATTCTTCGTTTTTCGGCAGATAAATTAGATAAAAACACATTTAAGTCTGTATCATAATTTATAAAAGAAAAACCAAAGGTTTTGTCACTTCTAATAATTGTAGCCGAAGCATGGATAGTATCACAAATTTGAATAGCATCATCTACTATTCTATATTTAAAATTTTCTATTGCATTTATAGCGGTCATGCATGCATGAAGATAAACACCAAAAAAGCTTACATTATTAACTTTAGCATAAGCGTAGGCTTTGCTTACATCAAAAGGAATTGTTACCCCAAAATAAGGATCCTTCAATTTTGAAAAATGCTCAAAATGCTGTTTTCTGTTCCAGGTATTTATATCTAATGTTTTCAATTATAATTTTAATAATTTGGGTAAGTCTTTTAGACTTTTAAGTGTTTGATATTGTTTTAAATCGTTGGTATTAACATCTACTTGCTCATGCAACCAAGTTGTATGAAACGGAACATGTATGGCACTGGCTTTTAAATTAACAAGTGGTAAAATATCTGATTTTAAAGAGTTACCAATCATTAAAAATTCTGAAGGCTTAATCTCTAAATGGTTTAGTAATTTAGAATAATTAGCTTCTTTTTTATCACTTAAAACTTCAATATGATGAAAATAATCTAACAATCCTGACTTTTCTAGTTTACGTTCTTGATCCAGTAAATCACCTTTAGTGGCAACAATTAACTTATACTTTTTAGATAATTGTTTAAGTACTTCCTCTACACCATCTAACAGCTCTACTTTTTCATTAATCATATTTTTACCTATATCTAAAATTTTAGATATAGTTACATTTGAAACCGTATGGTTTGAAAGCTCTAAAGCCATTTCTACCATGGATAACACAAAACCTTTTACACCATAACCATATACTGGAAGATTTTTAATTTCCATTTTAAATAGTTCTTGGTCTATTTTATTTTCGGTTTCAAACTGACTTAAAAGTTTAGCAAATTCTTGCTCAGCGTTTCTAAAATACGTTTCGTTTACCCAAAGTGTATCATCAGCATCAAAACCGATAACTTTAATATGACTGTAATCTACTTCCATAGTTTTTTTGCGCGTTCTAAATCTTCAGGTGTATCAATTTCTACTCCTTCAATATCGGTTTCAACCATTTTAATCCGTTTACCGTATTCTAAATACCTAATACATTCAATCTTTTCTGAAGCTTCAAGCGTTAGCATTGGTAAATTATAAAAATCAAGTATAGCTTGTTTTCTAAAAGCATAGACACCTTTATGTTTAAAGTATTTTACAGCTACAGCTTCATCTCTTGGATAAGGTATTGGGCTTCTTGAAAAATATAACGCAAAATCTTGCTGATCAACAATAACCTTAACTGTATTTGGGTTTTTAATTTCTTCCCAATTAGAAATATTTACCATTAATGATGCTAGATCAACTATTTGATCTTTATCTTCTTTAAAAACTTGAATCAGTTTTTTTAAAGACTCAGCATCAGTAAAAGGCTCATCGCCTTGCACATTAATGACTATATCTATATCTAAATCTTGAACAGCTTCTGCAATACGATCACTACCACATTCGTGTTCTTTTTTACTCATTAAAACATGACCACCAATTTTATTGATTTCGTCATAAATTATATCGCTATCAGTCACCACCACCACATCATCAAATAATTTGGTATCAACTGTTGCTTCATAAGTACGTGTAATGACAGGTTTTCCTCCTAAATCTTTCATTAATTTACCAGGAAAACGAGATGCACTATATCGTGCAGGAATCATTGCTATTATTTTCATCTAAGTTTTAAATTAGAGTATAAAAATAAGGTATTTTAATGGTCTTCTTCAAAAAATTCGTCTTTAAAACCAATTAAATATAGTTTTTCTTTTGCACGAGTAATTGCAGTATATAGCCACCTAAGGTAGTCTTTGTCTATTCCGTTAGGTAGATAAGGTTGCTCTATAAAAACCGTATTCCATTGACCACCTTGTGATTTATGACACGTTATGGCATAACTAAATTTAACTTGAAGTGCGTTAAAGTAGTTATTACCTTTTATTTTTAAGAATTTTTTATAGTTACTGGTTTCGTCTCCATAATCTTTTTGGACTTCTTGATACAATCGGTTAGACTCTTCATATGGTAATGATGGTGTTTCGGCTTCAATGGTATCTAACATTAAAACGGTTTCAAATGGTTGCATTTTAGGGTAATCAACCATACGCACTTTAACTTCTGCAAACCTAAAACCATATAATTCTTTAATGCTAAAGATTTCTAAAACTTCAATAATATCACCATTTGCTATAAAACCAGCTTCGGTTGTTGGCTTAATCCAAAAGTAATTATTTTTAACTACCATTAGGTAATCACCTGCAGATAACTCGTTTTCATTAAACAAAATACGACTACGTATTTGTTGATTATATAGGTTTGCACGTTTATTACTTCTAACAATTATACTGGTTTCTTCATGACCCAAACTACTATAAGAGTCATTTATAGCATCCATAATTTCATAACCATCTACTAATCTGACTATATCTTTAAAAGCTTTTAAATTAAATTTAAAGCTGTCATAAAATCCGTCAGAAATAGCTTCTCTTAAAATGGTAGCGTTTTCTAGAATACCAGAATCTTCACCTTGACGTACAACTTCATCAAGTTCCATTTTAGTCACAGACTTATTATAGTTTAAACTAAGCGTATTAACATCTAAAGCTGGACTAATATCTAATTTAACTGGAGGCAACTGAGCAGTGTCACCAATTAAAAGCAGTTTACATTTATGTCCTTGATAAACATATTGCATTAAGTCATCTAATAATGATCCGTTTTCAAATAATTTAGAATCGCTTGGCGAATCCGGTATCATAGAAGCTTCATCTACAATAAAAATGGTGTTTTTGTGTTTATTGGGTTGCAAAACAAACTTTACACCTCCTCCTCTTTCCTTTTTAGGGAAATATATTTTTTTATGGATAGTAAATGCTTCTTTTTTAGAATAATTAGAGATTACTTTGGCTGCTCGACCTGTTGGAGCCATCAAAACTGCACTTTTTTTGATCTTCCATAAATTTGCTACAATTGTACCAATAATGGTGGTTTTACCAGTACCAGCGTAACCTTTTAACAAAAACACTCCATTTTCTTTATCATTTAAAATAAATTCAGAAAGTTGTAAAAGTAAAATATCTTGTTTTGTGGTTGGATTAAACGGAAAATGCTGTTTTATAAGGGAATAAAATTGAGAACTAGTCATTAAATTGTGTAAATTGTAAACTTTTTATCAAATATATAAATCATTTTTACCAACAATGGTTTTAACGAATAAAAAAAAATTGTAGATTTGTCACTGACCTTAATTAAATTTAATAAAATACTATGATAAAATTAGCACTTATTGTACTTGGAGCAATTTTACTAACAATTTTGATTGTTTGGCTTATTGACAAATTTATCCCAACTAAAGCAAAACCTTTTTTAACATTAGCGCTTTGGGCACTTATAATCTTTTTAGGTTATATCACATTTAATTCTGTTTATGGCGAAATTGAATTTAATAAACTTAAAGAAAAACGTTACGCTGCAGCTATTGAGCGTTTAATAGATATTAGAGATGCACAATTAGCGCACAGAACTGTTACTGGAAAATTCACTAAAAGTTATGACGAATTAATTAGATTTATCGAAAACGGTAAATTTACATTAGTAGAAAGAAGAGACACTAGTGTTGTTGATGAAGAAAGAACTTTAGCTTATGGTGGTGTAACTATGTTTAAAGACGAAGTTATTGTTGACACTATTGGTTATGAACCAGTAAAAGACAGATTATTTAAAGATACTGACAGATACAAAACCATGATGAATGTACCACTAGCAAAAGAAGGTACTAAATTTACAATGGATGCTGGAATGTTAGAAGATGAAAACGGAAATGAAATTCCTGTTTTTGAAGCATATGTTAAAAAAGATGACATCTTATACGATCAAGACAAAAACTTAAGACTTAAAGAAAATCAAGTAATATCTGTTGAAGGTGTTAATGGTGATGCTTTACGTGTAGGATCAATGAGCGATTTTAAAACACTTGGAAACTGGCCTAAAACTTATGGCAGTAACGAGTAATACAATACATAATTCAAGCAACTTAGAATTGTCCATTCAAATTAGTTTGAGTGGACTTTCTTTTTGTGTTTTAAAAAAAGACAATAATACTGTCTTACACTTAAAGTCTCAAGACTTTAAAATAAAAAAAACACCTACTGAGTTACTAGATGCAGTTAAAGATCTTTTTAAAACAGAAGCGTTATTAAAAATTAAATTTGATAACATCAATATTATTCATGTTAATGATTGGGCAACATTAGTACCCAAACCATTATTTAAAGAAGACGCTTTAGCTGATTATTTAAAATTTAACACCAAAATTTTAAAGACAGACTTCATTACATTTGATACTATAATTAGTAACGACAGTGTTAATGTTTATGTTCCTTTTACCAATGTAAACAATTTTATATTTGATCAATTTGGTACATTTACTTACAACCACTTCTCTACCATATTAATAGAAAAATTATTAATTTTAGAAAAGCACAGTGACCAAGCTAAGGTATACGTTAATATTTCTAGTTCTAATTTTCAGATAATAGCAATACAAAAAGGAAAACTTTTATTGTACAATACTTTTGAGTATCATACAAAAGAAGATTTTATATATTATCTAATATTTACTCTAGAGCAATTAAAACTAAATCCAGAAACTATAAACGTGGTGTTTTTGGGAAGTGTTACAGAGGAAGATCCTATCTATCAAATTTCATATAAATATATTAGACATGTGTCTTTTGGAAATAGAAATGACAATTTAGATTTTACCGAAAAACCAAAACAGAACCACTTACATTTTACATTACTAAAAAGCTTATAATGCGCATAGTATCAGGACAATTTAAAGGAAGAAGGATAACAGCTCCAAAAAAGCTACCAGTACGTCCAACAACAGATATGGCAAAGGAAGCCTTATTTAATATTTTAAATAACCAGTTTTATTTTGATGATATTTCGGTATTAGACCTATTTGCTGGTACAGGAAACATAAGCTATGAGTTTGCTTCTAGAGGTACAGAACAAATTTTATGTGTAGATCAAGACTATGGTTGTATAAAATTTATAAACGAAACTGCTACCAGTTTTGAAATGGATATACAAACCATTAAAAGTGATGTGTTTAAATTTTTAGAAAAAAGTAAACAACAACATACTATCATATTTGCAGATCCACCTTATGATTTTCCTGTTGAAGAATTTGCGAAAATTCCAACCTTAATTTTTGAAAACAATTTATTAGAAACTGAAGGTTTATTAATTGTAGAACATTCTAAACATACAGATTTATCACAATTACAAAACTATACGCACTCTAAAAGTTATGGAGGAAACGTATTTAGTTTTTTTGAAAATAAAACTATCGACGAAGAAGAATAAAACAAAAAACCATCTATTACTAGATGGTTTTTTTATAGTTAAGCAAATCTATAAGCCGGATTTTGTACTCTTAACAAAGAGCCCTTATCATTTATCTGAGCTTGCTGTTACCAACACGCTTTAGCTACCTACCCTCTAACAATCGCGCGTGTACGCTCAAACGTTAGTATACATGGTATTGCACCTCATAGAGTTTACCTGGTTTCACTACAGCATGACCTGTACATACTTTCTGTTGCACTTTTCCTCACCTTTCGGTGGATGGCTGTTAACCACTATGATTACACTATGGTGTCCGGACTTTCCTCTTTAAACTAAATTTAAAGCGATAAGGCGATTTACTAAATGCAAAATTACAACAAACAATACATTTGATATACAATAAACTTTAAATAGTTTCAACAAATACAATAACTATAGTTTTGTTAATAACTATCCATAAAATCAAGGATAAGGTTTCTTAGTTTAATGGGTATTTTTTAAATTTGTTATTCATTATTATAGCATCAAACTGATGTTTAAAAATTCGATATAATTTGGAACACTTTGTAGTATCTGCCAGAAAATATAGACCACAAACCTTTAAGGACGTTGTTGGGCAATCTGCTATTACAAACACCTTATTAAATGCTATTGAAAACAATCATTTAGCACAAGCCTTACTATTTACAGGACCACGTGGTGTTGGTAAAACTAGTTGTGCACGCATTTTAGCTAAGATGATAAACAGTGATGGTACTGAGTCTGAAGACGAGGATTTTGCATTTAATATTTTTGAACTGGATGCTGCCTCAAACAACTCGGTTGATGATATCAGAAATCTAACAGACCAAGTTCGTATTCCGCCTCAAGTTGGTAAATACAAAGTCTATATTATTGACGAGGTACACATGTTATCTCAATCCGCTTTTAATGCTTTTTTAAAGACTTTAGAAGAACCACCAAAACACTGTATTTTTATTTTAGCAACCACAGAAAAACACAAGATAATACCAACTATATTATCACGTTGCCAAATTTTTGATTTTAAACGAATAACTGTTAAAGACGCTAAAAATTATTTAAAATATATTGCTACAGAACAAGGTATAAATGCAGAAGACGATGCTTTACATATTATTGCTCAGAAAGCAGATGGAGCAATGCGTGATGCATTATCCATATTTGATCGTGTCGTTAGTTTTTCTGGTAAAGAACTAACAAGACAGTCTGTTACTGAAAATTTAAATGTTTTAGACTACGAAACTTACTTTGAAAGCACTGACAATATCCTAGAAAATAAAATACCTGAATTATTAATTCAGTTTAATAAAACCTTATCAAAGGGATTTGATGGTCATCATTATATTGCAGGTTTAGCGTCTCATTTTAGAGACTTATTAGTTTGTAAAAACCCAGTAACTATAGAGTTACTTGAAGTTGGTGAAGACACTAAAGCTAAATATTTAGAACAATCTCAAAAAGCAAGTCAAGACTTTTTAATTAAAGGAATTAACTTGGCTAATGAGTGTGATTTGAAATATAAAAGCAGTAAAAATCAGCGACTCCTAGTTGAACTTACCTTAATGCAATTAGCCTCTATCACTTTTGATGGAGAAAAAAAAATAGCAGTCGGTTCATAATTCCGCCTTCATATTTCAAAAAAATAGGAATAACTCCTGTTAAGGTTACTAAACCAAAAGTTGAAGCCACAGTAAGTAACACAAATACAACTGCAAAAGTTTCTGCGGAAGCAGTAAAACCTACTACTCCATCTAAACCAAAAATTGTTTTAGAAAATGGTATTGCAACTAATAAAAAAAGAACATCTGGCTTATCACTAAAAAGTATAAGAGCAAAAAAAGAACACCAAATTAAACAATTAGAAGTTGTTGTTGATGAAGAAAACTTACCAAGAGAACCTTTTCATCAAGATGACTTAACTGAAGTTTGGAATACTTTTGTGTCAAAAATTGAAAAAGAAGGGAAATTTAATTTAGCATCTATATTATCTATTGACAAACCAACACTGGCAGCAGATGGTATATCAATTCAGTTGACTTTTCCTAATTCCACTAACAAGGTAGAGGTTGAACGACAATCTTTTGACCTAATGACTTATTTACGTAAACATCTTAAAAACTATGATATAGTTTTAGATATTACTGTTGATGAACAGTTAGAGACAAAATATGCTTACACACCTGTTGAAAAATATGAAAAGCTTAAAGAAAAAAACCCTAACTTAGAATTACTAAGAAAAACTTTTGATTTAGACGTTTAGATTATGATTAAGTACTCCATTTTAATTATTACAATAATAATTACACTATTTAGTTGTGATGGTCGGTATCATACAAAAAAACAACCTTTAGATAGAGTTGCTGCTAAAGAATTAATACTGTCTTTTACAGAAAATGTAAAGTACTTTCCTGAAGAATATACTGAGTTTACTAATGACACCATTTTAAGCAATGGTTATACTGTCAAAATAAAAAACTATTCTGACATGGAAAACAATGTGTTACAAACATTTAAAACGTCAACTACTACTAATAAACATTATTTTAGGGAAGTAATAACAGAAGTTGAAGTTTATAAAAATAATAAGCAAATTTTTAAACATGTATTAGATGATGCTTTTTTATCGCTATCTAATACTGATTATGTACTTAACCAAGTCTATATTGACGAAATAAAATCCTTAAACACTAATACGTTACATCTTGTAGCATCAGCATGTATACCAAGAACAGTCAATTGTCCTGTTTATAATATTGCTATTGATCCTGAAGGTGAGTATTTAATTACAAAAATATAAATATCTAAAAACAATAACTATGCTTGGACTTAAACTACCAACAGATCCACGTTGGGTGAATATAGTAGAAAAAAATATTGAAGATATTTTGACAGACCATGCTTACTGTGAGCAAAAAGCAACAAGTACAGCAATATCATTAATTGTAAGTTTTCCTGAATATACAGATCTGGTTCAAGAAATGGTTGCTTTGGTTAAAGAAGAAATTAGCCACTTTAAAATGGTACATGATTTAATCTTAAAAAACGGTTGGGTTTTAGGTCGTGATCGTAAGGATGATTATGTGATACAACTCTTAAAGTTTTTTCCTAAAGGAGGAAGCAGAACGACTCAATTAGTACACAGACTATTGTATGCTGCTTTAATTGAAGCAAGGAGCTGTGAACGCTTTAGATTGTTATCTGAACAGTTAGAAGATAAATCTTTAGCTGAATTTTACAGAAAACTAATGGTTAGTGAAGCTAACCATTATACTATGTTTTTAGGGTTTGCAAGACAATATGGTGACCGAAAAGAAGTGGATCAAAAATGGAATGATTTACTTGACTACGAAGCTGACATAATGAAAAACCTAAGTAAAAACGAAACGATACATGGTTAATTAAACCTGACAAACAAAAGAAGCCAACTATAAGTTATAGTTGGCTTTTTTTGTTTGATTATTAAGATTAAAACTTTAACCCAATACCAATTTGCATGTTAGTATTTTTAGCTTCTAAATCAACATCATTGTCATCAAAAACGTTGGTTAAACCGTAAGAATATCTAAAGTCAATAAAAATTTCGTCAGTAATTAAATATTCTAAACCACCTAAAGCAGAAAATCCAAAGTTTTTAAATCCATCTTCGTAAGAATGTCCTTTTAAACTAGCTTGTGGTCCTACACCTATAGATAAACTCTGATCTATTTTAAATTTAAAAAATAAAGGCATTTGAATGTAGTTAATTCTCAAATTTTGCTCTTTAGCACCTTCTGCAGAAAACTGAATTTCTGGAGCAAAAGAAAAGGTTTTAGATATACTATATTCACCAAAAAAACCAATAAAAAAACCATTTCTGTGTGCATTTTCAATACCAGCTGGTACTTCTGGATCAAAGTCTAAATTAGAGATTGTATATCCAGCTCTAACACCATATAAAGCATCTTGTGAAAAGCCATAAAAAGAGGCTAGCATGAATGTAAAAAGTAGAATAGTTTTTTTCATATGAAATAAGTTAAATTGGTTAGTTTTTTGAAATAGTTATAAGTGTAAATATAATTTTTTTTGACAAAAACTAGCTATTAAATAGATAAAGTGTATTATTTTAACTTTGTATGACTTGAAACTGTGTCATTATACATACTTTTAATTATTCCGTCTGATAAACCAATTTTTGGGACAAAAATATCTTTTGCTCCACACCATTTCATTGCTGATAAGTATATACGTGTTGCAGGAATAATAACATCTGCTCTATCTTGATTTAAATCCAATGTAGAGATACGCTCTTCGTATGAGTACGTTTGAAGCATGTTATAGTATGAAGTCAAGTAAAAATATGATAACGGTTTACCCATTGCTTTACCTGAAACTTTAAATATTTTATTAATGTTTCCTCCAGAACCAATAACTTGAATTTTGTCGTGTTTAGAGGTTTTTGCTTTTATCCATTGCTCTAATTCTAACCAAGCATCCTTTTTAACCATGTCGTTTAATAGACGAACGGTACCTATTTTAAAAGATTTGGACGCTGTTTTTATCCCTTTATCTATTACAGAAAATTCTGTACTTCCTCCACCAACATCAACATATAAATATATTTTATTAGGATCTATATAAGATTGTAAATCTGTAGCTGCTATAATTGCTGCTTCTTCCTCTCCTTCAATAATATCTATTTGTAGTCCTGTTTTTTTCTTAATTAACTTAGCTAAATCTTTACCATTATTAGCCTCACGCATTGCAGATGTCGCACAAGCTTTATATTTTACAACACCATGTGTTTGCATTAATAATTTAAAAGCTTGCATAGTATCCAACATACGCATGATGTTGTTTTCTGATATTTCTTCTTTTACAAAAACATCTGCACCAAGTCTAACAGGAACCCTAACTAACGAGCTTTTTTTAAATCGTGTAGGTTTATCTTTTTCTTCTACAATATTTGATATTAACAAGCGTACTGCATTTGAACCTATATCTATTGCTGCAAATTTTTGAATTTTAAGCATCTAATTTATTTTTTAAGTAATTATAAGCTTCAAATTGAGACCTAAGTTTAGGTGCTTCATTTTTTTTGTAAATGTTATTTTGTGCTTTATTTAAAATTCTAGCTTTAACATTATCATTCCAACAAATATGAAACGTATGAATTAATTCTTCTTTAATTTCTTGATCATATATTGGACAGCTTACTTCTACCCTATTTTCTATATTTCTTGTCATCCAATCTGCAGATGAGATATACACTTTTGGATCGTCGTTATTACAAAATACATATAATCTTGTGTGTTCTAAAAACTTATCGACTATACTGATAACTTCAATATTTTCGCTGATACCTTTAACTCCTGGAACTAAACAACAAATACCTCTAACAATCATTTGTATTTTTACTCCTGCTTGACTTGCTTCATATAGTTTATCTACCATTTGATAGCTAGATATACTATTCATTTTAAGTTTTATGTATGCAGGTTTTCCATCTTTTACATTACTAATTTCTTTATCTATTAATTGAAAAAGCTTGTTTTTAGTATAATGAGGTGATGTTATAATGTGTTTAAAACGGTGTACTTTATAATTTACTTCAAAAAAGTTAAAGACTTTATTAACGTCTTTTAGTATTTTTTGATTTGCTGTAAATAAAGTATAATCTGTGTAAATTTTTGCGGTAGATTCGTTGAAGTTTCCTGTGCTAATAAAACCATAACGTTTCATTTTTTTACCTTCTTCTCTTTCAATCATACACATTTTACTGTGTACTTTTAATCCTTGCACTCCAAAAATTAGCTGTATGCCTTCACGCTGCATTTGTTCCGCGTAAGCGATATTTGCTTCTTCATCAAAACGCGCTTGTATCTCCATAGAAACAATAACTTTTTTTCCGTTTTTGGCTGCATTTATTAATGAACTAGCAACATGAGATATTTGTGCTAACCTATATATTGTAATTTTTATGGTTTTAACTTTAGGATCTAAAGCTGCCTCACGTAAAAATTTTACAATGTAAGTAAACGTGTGATAAGGTGCGTATTGCAAATAGTCTTTTTGTGCTATAGCTTCAAAAATACTACCTTCTAGACTTAATCCTTTTATAGGCAGTGGAACAATCTTATCGTACAACAAATCTGTACGTCCCAAACTAGGGAAACCCATATAATCTCTACGGTTATGATACCTTCCTCCAGGAATTATACTATCTGTATTATCAATTCCCATTTTGTCCATTAAAAAGGCAAGCGTTGATTTATCTATAGTCTTATCATAGACAAATCGTACTGGTTCTCCTTCTTGTCTATCTTTTACACTATCACTAATTTTTTCCATGAAACTTTTAGTCAAATCACTGTCTAAATCTAACTCGGCATCACGAGTGATTTTTATCATATGAGCAGTAATTTTAGTGTAATCAAAAATATTAAAGATATCGTCTAAAAATAGCCTTAACAAATCGTCTAACATGATAATATTATCTGTGTCACCATCTTTTGGTAAGACAATAAAACGATCCATATTTTTTGATATTTCTATCAAAGCATATTGGTTATCTTGGCCTTCCATGTGCATATTTACCGCAAGATAAGCTGCACTATCTTTAAGATTAGGAAGTTTGATTTCAGAATTTAATACTATGGTTACAAGTGCAGGACTAACTTTATCAAGAAAATATTTTCTAAGGTATTCTTTTTGTTTTTTTGTTACTTTATTTTCTCTTAGAATGAAAATATTTTCGGCTTCTAATTTTTTTTGAATGTCATTTAAAATCTTTAGACTTTCGGTTTGATGCTTGATAACAATGTTGGTAATAATCTCTAATAATTCTGAAGCTTTTATACCTCCTAATTGACTTTTACCTGCTTTACCTGCATAATCTATACGTTTAACAGTAGCATATCTAACTTTGAAAAATTCGTCTAAATTATTAGAAAATATCCCTAAAAAACGAAGTCTCTCTATTAACGGAACAGTCTCATCTGCAGCTTCTTGCAAAACACGATGATTAAACTGTAACCAACTTAACTCTCTATTTATGTACTTTTTGTCTAAAATATGATCAGTCATTTATTTGCAAATTTTACTACAAATATATCTAAATAGATTGGCTATTTTAAATGTTTTGGGAATACAATTTTAGTTGTTTTTCCGTTTTTTATGTCTTTCCATGAAGATTGTTTAAATTCTATCTCTACAAATCCTGATGTTGTTACATTATCAATGCTTATATCTCCTAAAGAATTACATAAATTGGTTAGTGCATAATTATGACCAAATAGCATTAATGTATTAATTGAATTGTCACAAGATTTTAAAACACTTAAAACAGACTCTCCTGAAAAGTCATAAAGTTCGTTTTTGTACTCAATTTTTATAGAATTGAGCTTTAAGTTATCGACGAACAACATTGCGGTTAATTTTGTCCGATTAGCTGGACTAGAAAAAATAGCCTCTGGCTTTAAAATTTTAGTTTTTAAATGTTTACACATTAATACAACATCATTTACACCTCTTTTTTTTAAAGGTCGTTCCTTATCTGAAACATCATATTTCCATGAGGATTTAGCATGCCTAATAAATTGTATCTTTTTATTCATAATAGTCGTTTAAAATCATATTTCATCGATAATGTTTTTTAAAAATACATTTTAACGTATTTTTGGGTGCTATAACATATTTATTTGATTCAGAGCAATTTTCATACTTCTTTTGCTGTGCTATTAATTGATTTCATCCCTAAAATCTAAAAAATAACAATAAACTACAATTAACACCTGTGATGGTTCTCCCTTATGTTGTAAAATTTTTTAGCAATTAAATTTAAAATATATTTTAACGCAGTAATATTTATATTATGAGGGTAATTAACAAGTCTCTTGCTGGTATATACAAAATAAATGAATTTTGTTTTTAATGCTTAAAATTTATAATAAAATAAAAGTTTTGGAAAAAATTAAAATAAATTTTATTGAGCAATTACTATTTATAGTAATCCTTTTGGTTGGCTTATCTGTTAAAGCTCAAGTCAAAAAACAATTTACACCACGTTATAACTCTACTTTAACAGGTGACGTAACAATTATTGCTAATAATATGCTGTCTAGGACAGCTACTGGAAATTACAATGGTAATGGAGATAACCATACTTTTACCAATAACGTTTATGTTGATATAGACAACGATAATACAACCTTTAATTCCAGTAGTGCAAACCTATCTAATCCAAGACCAAATGATCCATGTCTTCAAATTGAAAAAGTACTATTGTATTGGGCTGCTGCAGACAGAGGTACTGATACACCTAATGGAACCCAAACTGACAACCAACCAAACTGGAATTACAATGATGTAAAATTAATGTTACCTGGCCAAACTAGTTATACAACTATAACAGCTGATGATGTCATTTATAGAGGTCGAGATGAAAATCCACTTATTAACAATGACCCATACGTTTGCGTTAAAGATATTACAAACAGTGTAAACAATTTAAGCAATCCATTTGGTAAATTTCAAGTAGCTAATGTTGAGGCTAAAACCGGCTTTTTAATTTCTCATGAAAACACAAACACTGGTACCTCTGGAGGTTGGCAAATTATAATGGTTTATAAAAGTGAAAATCTAAAAACTAGAAACATTACACTTTTTGATGGTTATGCAAACGTAACAAGTTCTCAAAACAACTTTAATATTGATGTCTCTGGTTTTCAAACAGTACCAAACGGAAGCGTTAAAGCAGATATTGTAATTGGTGCTTTAGAAGGAGACAGATCTTTATCTGGTGACAGATTACAAATACGAAATACATTTAATAACTTTGTAGACATTGATGCTCCACAAAGAAACACTTTCAATTTCTTTAATAGTAGAATAACTGTAGGTAATAATAACTTTACAGATAGAAATCCAGCAAGTTTAAATACATTAGGGTTTGATGCTTCTGTATTTTCTTTGAGTAATAATGGAAATAATATACTTGACAATAATCAAACTTCCGCAACTTTTAGATTAACCTCTAATCAAGAAACTTATGGTCTTTTTGCTTTAGGTTTTTCAGTTGAAGTTTATGAGCCTATCATACAAACCATTTTTACTGCATCGCCAATTAATATTACTCCTGGTAACACTCCTCAAACAGTTAATTATTCAGCAAATATATCTAATATAGGAAATGATAACGCTAATAATGTTTCTTTATCAACAGTTATTCCACTAGGTTCAGAATTAACATTACCCATTACTGGTTTAACTTCTGGCATAACTTATAATTATGACAATAACTCAAGAGTCTTAACCTTTATTATAGATAATGGTTTACTAGACACAAGTGAAAGTTTAGATTTACAGTATCAAACAACAATTAACGATCAATGTTATTATTTAACAAATAACTGTTCTGATATTCTTGAATCCAATCTAGTCGCTTATTACAGTGGAGAATTAAATATTAAAGATTTTGTCAGTAATAGTTCCAATGATGTAGATGAATGCAATATTGGAAACAACTTAAATACAATTGTTACTGTAAATGCGCCTGCAGAAGCCACATGGATTACAAATACAAATGATCTTGACAGAACAATTGAATGTAATGATACAAATGCATTAAATTTAGCTCAGGCTTTATTTCCTCAAGCATCATGTTCAGGCCTTACTGTAATTAAAACTTCTGGTCCATTCGTATCAAGTTCAAATTGTCCAACCATTGGTACTTATACAAATACATGGAATTTTACAGATTCTTGTGGTCGTACAATTTCAAATTATGTACAAACAATTACCATTGAAGACACTACTCCTCCTAATTTTGATAGTACGCTACCAAATGACATAACTGTAACTAGTGAAAATATACCAAACGTTCCTACTGTAACAGCTACAGATAACTGTGGAGAGGCAGTTGTATCGTTTTCTGAAATTGAAACTGGTAATATTTGTGATGGTAGTTATACTATAACTAGAACATGGATAGCAACAGATGAGTGTAACTTAACTGTAAGTCATACACAAACAATAACAGTGACCCAACCTATATTATCAGCTAGTATAGTATCTATCACTGATGTATTATGTAATAGTGAAGCTACTGGTAGTATTGATATCTCTGTAACTGGTGGTACTGCGCCTTATTCTTATATCTGGAATGATACTAATAATACAACTACTCAAGACTTAAATAATGTTATTGCTGGTGCTTATAATGTAACCATTACTGATGCTAATGGATGTACAACAACTATAAGTGATACCATTTCTGAACCTGCTACTCCACTTAGTTTAAATATTACTAAAATTGATGCTACATCTGCTCAAGGTTGTAATGATGGACAAGCTACTGCTATTGTATCTGGTGGAACTGCTGGATATACTTACCTATGGAGTGCTTCTGCTAATAACCAAACAACTGCTACTGCTAATAACTTATCAGAAGGAACTCACTCTGTTACCATTACTGATGCTAATGGATGCCAAATCACGCAAAGTATTGTTATACTATGTGTTAATACTTGTGATGCTGAAATTAATATTGATACGATAACCAATGTACTTTGTACTAATGAAAGTACTGGTGCTGCTACTGTATCGGCTAGCTCTGATGCTAATCCTAATGCGACATTTACTTTTACTTGGTCAAATGGTCAAGTGAATGCTGGTGTAACCTCTAGTACTTTAGATAATCAATCGGCTGGTGTATATTCTGTTAGTGTGACCATTGATGGAACGGTTTGTCAAGCGGTTGAAGAAACTATATCTATTACAGAACCTAGTAATGTGCTTGATGTAACTGCTGTTACAACTGATGAATCTGGTCCTGCTACTGGTGACGGTACTGCAACTGCTACTGCTACAGGTGGTGTACAACCTTACCAATACACTTGGTCGCCTAATGGTCAAAATACTAATCAAATTACTGGACTTAGTGCTGGAAACTATACTGTAACGGTTACTGACGCTAATGGATGTACTGATACCGTTACTGTAACCGTTAATCCTGGGTCTTGTAATAACCTATCTGTGACTGGTACTTCTACTCCTGCGGTATGTTTTGGTCAAAGTAATGGAACTATTAATGCTACTGTAACTGGTGGCTCTGGTGACTTTACTTATGCTTGGGATACTATTACTAATACAACAACTTCGGTTAGTAACTTACCTGCTGGTGATTACACAATTACTGTTACCGATAAAATAACACTGTGTACTGCCAATACAACTATTACTATTAATGAACCTAATCAACTAAGTTCGGCTATTGCGGTTTCAAACATACTTTGTAAAGGTGAGCAAACTGGTGCTTTAGATTTAGCGGTTAATGGTGGAAATGGAAACTATACTTTCCTGTGGGATGATGCTAATGCTTCTACTACAGAAGACTTAATTAATGTACCTGCTGGTACCTATACCGTTATTATTACTGATGATAAAGGCTGTACCACTACTGACTCTGCTACTATATTAGAACCTGATACTAACGTTAACGCAACTATTGAGTCGCAAACTAATGTAGATTGTTTTAATGGTGATAATGGACAAGTAACTATTGTTGGTAATGGTGGAATTAGTCCTTACTCTTACTCTATTGATGCTGGAAGTACATACCAAAACAATGGAACGTTTAGTAATCTAACGCAAGGTAATTATACTATTACCGTCTTAGATGCTAATGGATGTACTTTTGATCAAAACGTTATTATCACTCAACCGGATGCGGTGTTATCAGCTAGTATTAACTCACAAACAAACACAATATGTGGCTCTTCTAACGGATCTGCAACTATATTTGTAGAAGGAGGTACTGAACCATATGAGTATTTATGGAATGATAATTTAGCGCAAAATACAGCTACAGCAACTAACCTAGAAGCAAATACTTATAACGTAACAATAACAGATGCTAACAATTGTAGCATTACTTTACCTGTTACGATAACTAATTCATGTATTAACATCGTTAAAACAGGTGTATATAATGATGAAAATCAAGACAATTGTTCTAATACAAATGAAACTATAACCTATACATTTACTGTCACTAACACCGGTAATACTCCTTTAGAGAACATTATTATTTCTGATCCATTATTCGAAAATTCTAATCCGAATACAACTATTACTTTAGTTTCAGGTGATATAAATTCAAATAATATTTTAGAACAAGATGAAACTTGGGTCTATTCTGCAAATTATCCAATAAATCAAACTCAAATCGATTCAGGTCAAGTAGAAAACCAAGCAACAGTTTCAGCAACAAATACTGATAACATTACTGTATCTGACATATCAGGAACTACAGTAGATACTGATAATACAACAGTAATTACACTTTGTACTTCTTCAGGAATCAATGTTGTTAAAACTGCTGCTATTGCTAATGGTGATACATGTTTAGCAGTTGATAGTCAAGTTACTTATACTTTTACCGTTACCAATACTGGTTCTGTATCTATTGATACTATTACTATCAACGATACATTACTTGGTGGTGATATTACTGCAGATGTTACTCTTACTGGTGATACTAATAATGATAACATCTTACAGCCTACTGAAACTTGGACTTATACTGCTCCTGATTATACAGTTACTCAAGCAGATGTTGATGCTGGGACTATTACTAATACAGTAACTGTTAATGGTAATGACGTTTTAGATAATACTAATATAACGGATAACGATACTTACATCATAGATCACGATAATACAGAAGTAAGCTTCTGTGACCCTACAATTGGTATTAATATAGTCAAGACAGGTGTATTTAATAATGATAATGCAAACGAATGTAGTGAAATAGATGAAACCATATCTTACACTTTTACAATAACTAACACTGGTTCTATTTCATTACAAAATGTAATCATTTCTGATCCACTATTAGAAAATGCGACTCCAAATGTCACTATAACTTATGTCTCTGGAGATCTTGATAATAATGGTCATCTTGCTCCTACCGAGACATGGGTATATACAGCAACTTATTTAATTACACAATTAGATATTGATGCAACTGAAGTTATCAATACTGCAACCGTTTCAGCTGAAGATTTATTGAATGGAAATAATGTTAGTGATACAGACCAAATTACAACTGAACTAATTGAAGATATCACAGCTCCTAATGCAATTGATTGTGAAGTTTTAGATGAAACTATTGAATGTGAAGGAAGTAATAACGAAACATTAGCGGAAACTTGGAACAATTCAAATCTTTCTGCTCTTGAAAATTGTGTTACAGATTCATGTGATGCTAACGTATTAATTACTTCTGATTTTAATTTTGATAATTTAGTAACAAATTGTGGATCAAATGGAACAATTGAAGTTATGTATACTTTAACTGATACTTCTGGAAACTTTAGTACGCTGACAGCTACATTAACAATAATTGATACTACAGGTCCTTCATTAGTATCTACTATCGATTTACCAAATAGTGTCACTTGTTCAACTATTCCTGAAATACCAGAATTAGTATTTGAAGATGGTTGTTCTACTACAGATATGACAGTTGTATTTAATGAAACAACAGAGTTTACAGGAGATGAAGAAATCTATGATTTAGTTTGGACATGGACAGCAACAGATAATTGTGGTAATGATACTACTATTACTCATGTTACTAATGTGTTAACAGAAAACTTCACGACTCCATTAAATGAAGAAAGATGTACTTTAGATGGGTTAATAGATTTATATGAATATTTACCTCTAGATGCTGATACCTCAATAGAATGGGACGTAGTAACGGATGATACAGAAATAACTGATGGAATATTTGATCCACTTGAAGTAGAATTAGGCGATTACGTATTTAATTACACAACTTCAAATGGCACTTGTTTAACATCATACGAGTTAACATTGACAATTAATGATGATTGTATAGTATTACCTTGTGGTGAAGATGATTTAAAAATATCTAAGGCTGTAACACCAAATGGAGATAATTACAACGAGACTTTTGTAGTTGGTGGACTTGAACAGTGTGGTTATATTATAGACATTAAAATTTTCAACAGATTTGGAGATATTGTTTTTAAATCTGCAGATTACCAAAACGATTGGAGTGGACAAAGTCCAAGTGGATCTATTGGATCTGCTGGACGTTTACCAAACGGAACATATTATTACGTAGTTAACATATTAGATAGTGGAATTGATACCCTAGCAGGACCTCTTTATTTAGGAACTAAATAAAACGATAAATGAAAAAAGTAAATATATATACTGTTGGTATATTGATTATGTTTAGTTGTACACAACTATTAGCACAGCAATTACCGCAATTTTCGCAATATATGTTTAATACAATCTCTATAAATCCTGCATATGCAGGAAGTAGAGAAACTATTAGTATTGTTGGATTACATAGAAGTCAATGGGTTGGCCTTGCTGGCGCACCAACAACTTCTACTATTTCTGCTCACGCACCTCTTAAAAATGAAAAAGTCGGACTTGGTTTATCTGTAATTAATGATGAGTTAGGTTATGAAAATTTTGTTTATGCTTATGGAGATTTTTCATATACAATACAAGTATCAGAAAAAACAAAATTAGCCTTAGGTTTAAAAGCAGGATTTACACATTATAATCTTGATCAAGAAGGTTTTCTTGATGACCTAACAGTATCAACAGATCCATTTTTTAGTAATTTTACAAATAGATGGAATCCTAATATTGGAGTTGGTGCTTACTTACACCAAAATAAATGGTATGTGGGACTTTCTGCACCTAGAATTTTAAATACTGATTATAACGAAAGTGATTTAGATCCAGAGATAGACTATATAGCTATTGAACGTGTTGGATATTATTTTACAGCTGGATATGTGTTAGATTTAAATGATAATCTTAAATTAAAGCCTTCTACACTAGTAAAAGTTACAAATGGAGCTCCTATTTCGTTTGATTTGAGTGCACATTTATTATTTGACGAAACATTTTGGTTAGGTGGAAGTTATAGATATAATTCAGATACTTCTACTTTAGGTGCTCTTGCAGATTTTCAGGTATCACCACAATTAAGAATTGGATATGCCTACGAACATTATATATCAGATTTAAGACCTTACACTGGTGGAACTCATGAAATACTAATAATGTTTGAGGTATTTAAACCAACAAAACGTGTAAAATCACCTAGATATTTTTAAAAAATGAAACTAAAAATAACTTTATATTTTTTTATATTCTTTTTTGTACAATTTACTATTGCACAAACAAAAGTTGCTGATAATTTTTTTAGAGATTATGCCTACGAAAAAGCTGCAGAACTTTACAAAGAAGCTTTAAAAAAAGAAGATAGTACTGAGCATATATTAACTAGAATTGGTGATAGCTACTTTAACACAAGTAAAGTTGAAAAGGCTGAATTTTGGTATAAAAAAGCTATTGATAAGTATCCAAAAATAAACTCAGAGTACATATATAAATATGTACAAACCTTAAGAAATCAAAAAAAATATGATTTAGCAAATGATTATTTAAGAACATTTAATGAATCTAATAAGAGAGATAAACGTATTAAAGATATTGACAATTTTAATATCGAAAATTATAATCAGTTGACGAATACTGAAAAAGTTTATGTCGACATTCAAAACCTTCCGTTAAATACTGCCTATTCCGATTTTGGAGGTTATGAACACAATAATACATTGTACTTATACTCTACTTGGGTAAAAGATTCTATCACAAATAAAAAAGAACTTTATGAATGGAATAACGAACCTTTTTTAAATATTTTTCAATCTGAAATTAAAGTTAAAAATAAAGAAAAAAGTTTTGGAGAACCTGTAAAATTGAATTCTTCAATAAATACAAAAGATGATCATGAAGGATTAGTAACAATTACTAATGATGGTCAAACTATATATTTTACAAGAAATAACGTTAATAAAAAAGAAAAACGTCGATACTCAAAAGAAGGTACATCCAATTTAAAGATTTACAAAGCAAGTAAATCTGATGATATTTGGGATAATATAGTCGAACTTCCATTTAATAATGATGCTTACTCATGTGGTGCACCTGCTTTAAGTCCTGATAATAAAACATTATATTTTGTATCAGACATGGAAGGTGGTTTTGGACAAACCGATTTATATAAAGTTAATATTAAGTCAGATGGTACATACGGAACACCTGTAAATTTAGGAGCTGATATCAACACAGAAGGAAATGAAAAATTTCCGTTCGTAGCTAAAGATTCAACATTATATTTTTCTAGTGATGGAAACTTAAATTTAGGGTTACTAGATATTTTTGAATCTAATATTTTAAAAATTAAAGAAAACGATTCAACACAAGTGTATATTAAAAATCTTGGTGCACCTTATAACAGTCCGTTTGATGATTTTTGTTATTATACTGATTCAGAGACCCAAACAGGTTATTTCTCTTCAAATCGAGAAGGTGGAAAAGGAGGAGATGATATATATAGTTTTGGTAAATACGATTGTAAGCAATTAGTGTCTGGTGTTATGTATGATGAACTTACTAAAGAGCCATTAAATAAAGTAATGGTATCATTATTAGATGTTAATGGTAAAGTAATTGAAACTTTTTTTACTAAAGAAGATGGTAAGTATGAATTTAAAGAAATTGGTTGTGATAAAACCTACACCATCTTAGGAGAAAGAGTAGTTTATAAATCTGATATGAAAGATTTTGTAACCTCACCTAAAAATGAAGATAAACCTACAATTGATTTATACTTAAAGCCATTAATTATTGATAACGAAATAGTTATTAATCCAATTTATTTTGATTACGACAAGTCTAATATTAGACCTGATGCTGCTTATGAATTAGAAAATATTGTTGCGGTTATGAGAGAACATCCAAAGATGATTATTAAAGTTGAATCTCATACAGATAGTCGCGGTAGAGATAAATACAATTTAAAATTATCTGATAGACGTGCAAAATCAACCAGAGATTATCTATTTTCTAGAGGTATTGCAACAGAGAGAATACAGAGTGCTATAGGTTATGGCGAATCCCAAATACTTAATGAGTGTAAAAACGGAGTGAAATGTACCGATAAAAAACATGAAGAAAATAGACGCTCTAAATTTATTATTACCAATCAGTATCAATAATCTCTGTTTAAATAATTACAAATCAATATCTTAACAAAAAAGCCTTTCCAAATTTGGAAAGGCTTTTAAATATATACTGAATAAATTTTATCTTTTCATAAATATATTGGTAAAATACCACTTATTATTTTTACCTAATTCCGCAGAAATTTCAAAATCTGTGTAGTCTCCTTCAATATTACCTTTGTGTCCTTCACTATTTAACCATGCATTAACTACTGACTCAGCACTTGTAAAACCATAAGCAACATTTTCTGATACTTTAATAGCGTTAGCATTGTCTACTAAAAATGACTTTCTGCTAAAAAAATTATCATGATTTACTTCACTAACATCAACCATGTAGTCTGTATGAGAATACGCCTGACCTTTAATTAATAGGTGACTCTCTAAACTATTTAAACCAATACTAATTCTGTGTTGATTAATTAACTCCAAAATTTCAATTTCAATTGGTTTAGACTCAGGAATAACTAATGCATTAACATCCTGGTTAGGTTGATCTTCACTATCAGATGAGCAAGAAGACAATGTAATTGTAAAACAAATAACAGCAAGTAGGTAAGTAAAACGTCTCATTTTGTTGTGTTCTATTGGTTTGATATCACTAAAGTAGAACACTACTATCTATAAAACTGTTAATAAAATGTTAAAATCGATTAAAAACATGTATTTTAACGTTAATCAGTGCATTTCGTCGATGTTTTAGTGTTTTTACTTACATATTATCGGAAAAATTATGGCGATAATCGATTTTTAACCCAATTGAATTGAGCGTCTAAATCATATAAGATTCTGTCATGTAACCTGTTAGGTCTTCCTTGCCAAAACTCGATAGAAATAGGCTTAACAATAAAACCTCCCCAAAAATCAGGTCTTTCTATAGTCTTACCCTCATAATCTACTTCTAATTGCTTTAGTTTTTGCTCTAAAACTATTCTGTTTTCAACAATACTGCTTTGGTTGGATGCAATTGCACCTAGTTGGCTACCTCGTGGTCTGGATTCAAAATATCCATCACTTAAATTATCTGCTATTTTAGTAGCTTTACCTTTAATAATAATTTGTCTTTCGGCTCCATGCCAAAAAAATGATAAACATACGTTAGGATTATGTTGTATAGCTTTTCCTTTTTCACTTTCGTAATTTGTATAAAAGATAAAACCTTCATAAGTAAACTTTTTAAGCAGCACTACTCTACTTTTAGGATATCCATCTACTCCTATTGTAGATAATGTCATTGCGTTAGTTTCATCTTCTGGAAAATGCTTGTCTACATCATTAAACCATGTTCTAAACAATTCAAAAGGATTTTCTGGAGTGTCCTTAAGGAGTAGTTCTCCTTTTTCGTAAGATTTTCTATAGTTACTCAAGTCTTTTTCCATGACTGTAATTTATATATTTAAAAGAATTTTTACTATTTTAGTATATGGTTTATTCACAAATACTACTTAGTTTAATTTTAATTATTACTGGTTATTTAGTTAAAAAATATCCTGAATTAATTGCTGGTTATAACACATTACCAAAAGACAAAAAAGCTAAGATTGATATTGTTAGTTTATCCAACTTTTTAAAACGTTTGCTTATAGGTTTAGGTGTCTTTTGTATTATTAATTATGCAATATTAACAATGTGTTTAATTAGCGATAGTACAATTATGTATTGTAATACAATAATTATTGTTTTGGTTATTATTGTTGGTTTGATAATGGTTAATAAGCGTTTTAAACTTTAAAACTCAAATATTTTACCATCATCACCTAACTTAACGTTATCAAATATTGTTTGAGCTTCTTCTTTAAAAACATTTAAATCCGAATATCTTGTAGAATAATGTCCTAATATTAATTGCCCAACATTAGCTTGTTTAGCTATACTTGCAGCTTGTTTAGCTGTACTATGTTTTGTTGGTGCTGCTAACTTAGCGTGTTGTTCTAAAAATGTGGATTCATGATATAATACATCTACTTCATCAATAATTGGTACTATAGCTTCGTTGTAAGCTGTATCACTACAAAAAGCATAGCTTTTAGACTTATTTGGAGGAAAAGTAACTGTATCATTTTTAATTAACGTACCAGCTTCATTTGTTACGTCAAAGCCTTGTTTTAATTTACGATAATAAGATACATCAATGTTACTATTTAATACAGCGTTCATGTTTAACTTACGCTCTCCTTCTTTTTCTTTAAATAAAAATCCATTAGTATATACGCGATGATCCAATGGTATGGTTTGGACAGTAACTTTTTGATCTTCAAAAATAATTTCAGAAGATTTACTTGTTAATTCATGAAAATACAGATTATAATTGGTCCATGAATTAGACAATTTCATCTGAAGTGTTATTACTTCTTTTAATCCTTTAGGAGCATAAATATGTAAATCTGTATCACGTCCCAATAATCTAAAAGTTGAAATTAGACCAACTAAACCAAAAAAATGATCACCATGTAAATGCGAAATAAAAATGTGTTTAATACGGTTAAACTTAACTTTATTTTTTCGTAATTGTACTTGAGTACCTTCTCCACAATCAATTAAAAAAATATGATTGTTTATTTCTAAAACTTGAGCAGTTGGATTAGTAAATGTACGTGGTGTTGCACTGTAACAGCCTAGAATATTTAATTTCATTATTTAAAATCCTAAATCACGTTCCATATCTTCCATTTCAATAATATCATAGGCTTCTTGTAAAGTTGGTACTATGATAATTTCATCAGGAGTTTTATCTACATCAATACCTTCGTTTACAATTACAAATGAATGTTTTGCTGAACGATGTTGATTTGACAATCTTAAAAATTCTATTATTTTTTCTAAGGAAATTGGTGTACCTGTGTTTAAATTAACAATAATATTATTGTTTTTATATTTTGGGTACAACGTTTCAATTTTTTTAACCAATTCTATAACCGAAGCATTTTCTTGGGTAATTATGGTCGTATTTTCGTTTTGATCTATAATCATAATTATTGTTTTATTTTAGAGGCTAACAAGTAGATTACTGCCATCCTTACTGCTACTCCATTTTGTACTTGATCTAATATAATAGCTTGTTTTGAGTCTGCAACATCACTAGTAATTTCCACACCTCTGTTAATTGGTCCTGGATGCATAATAGTAATCTCTTTGTCAAGACTGTCCAAAAGCGCTTTATTAACTCCAAATTGTTGAGTATATTCTCTGGTTGATGGAAAGTAACTAATATCCATACGTTCGTTTTGAACACGTAACATATTTGCAACATCACACCAATTTAATGCTTTTCTTAAATTGGTTTCAACCGTCACTCCCAATTTTTCAATATGTTTAGGTAATAATGTCTTTGGTCCACAAACCATAACATTAGCACCTTGTAATTTTAATGCGTATATATTAGATAATGCTACACGACTGTGCAAAATATCTCCAACTATAACTACATTTTTTCCTTTAACTTCCCCTAATCGTTCTCTTATTGAATAACTATCTAATAAAGCTTGGGTTGGATGCTCATGTGCACCATCTCCTGCATTAATTATACTTGCGTTAACATGCTTAGATAAAAACACACCTGCTCCTGGATTTGGATGACGCATGACTACCATATCCACTTTCATGGATAATATATTATTTACTGTATCTATTAAAGTTTCTCCTTTTTTAACCGAAGATTGAGATGCTGAAAAGTTAATCACGTCAGCAGATAAACGTTTTTCTGCTAATTCAAAAGACAATTTGGTACGAGTCGAGTTTTCAAAAAATAAATTGGCAATTGTAATATCACGTAATGAAGGTACTTTTTTAATCGGACGATTAATCACCTCTTTAAAATGATCGGCTGTTTTAAAAATAAGCTCAATATCTTGTTTGTTTAGATATTTAATTCCTAATAAGTGATTGACACTTAACTCGCTCATAGTATTTAGTATTCTAGTGGTAAAATTAATTACCTGTTAGTCAATTAATTTAATGTAACCCTAATTTTGTATTAAGTAAACTGCATCTTCACCCTCATTTTCTAACCAATTTACTTTTACTTTCTCGTTATTTATAGCATCTACCTGACGTCCTCTATAATTTGGTTGTATAGGCAAGTGTCTACTAAAACGTCTGTCTATTAGTGTAAGTAGTTCAATCTCGGTTGGTCTTCCAAAAGACTGTATTGCTGTTAATGCTGCGCGTATGCTGCGTCCTGTGTATAAAACATCATCTATAAAAACAACTTTTTTATCCTCGACGTGTACATTTATTTCTGTACTATTAGCCTCTAGAGGTTTTTCACCTCTTCTAAAATCATCACGATAAAATGTAATGTCTAAATGACCTAATTGTAAATTCTTGATTTTATACTCATCTTTAAGCATTCCAGCCAAACGATTTGCCAAATATTTTCCTCTTGGTTGCAAACCAATTAATACGGTATTTGAAAAATCATTATGATTTTCGATAAGCTGACAAGCCAATCTGTGTAGTATAATATTGACTTCTGTAGCATTAAGTAGCACTTTTTGACTCATAGTGTTCCAAACGGGTTTGGTTAACAAAGTTAAGCTAAAAAATCAGTGTTTGCAATTACTGAAGTAATACTTGAAAAATTTTCTATAAAAAAACAGAAAGCTATTTACTTTCTGTTTTTTTTATTGATTATAATAATTAAAATATAGTGTTTATTGTTTTATAACTTTTAAAGTTTTAAAAGTATTGTTATTTGACATTTTAAGAATATATACTCCTTTTGCTAAATCAGAAATATTAATAGTTTCTATATATTTATGATCCTTTTTTTGGAGCACTTTTTTTCCTAAGATATTATATACTTCATATTCTTTAAAACTTGTATTATTAGTAATCTTAATAAGATCTTGTTTTACAAAGTAATTGAGTTTAGGGTCTTGGATACTTAAGTTATTATCCAATGAGGTATTAATAATACTAGAATTGACAAAAGCAGTAGTATTATTTTCTGTCATAAAATAGCTAGTTCTACCTATCGTTGAAAAGGATATTATTAAGAGCAATAAAAAAATTAAAGTAGTTTTTTGCATATAATCACTGTGTTATCATTCTAAAAGTAAGGTAATTACAAATAAAAAACTATTAAACATATAAAACTTTAACATTTAATCTTGTTATTGTGGACTTAATCGTTATTATTCATTATTTCAATTTAAAAATTGAAATAGGATAATTTACAAATGTTATATAAAATAAAAAAACCTCTCATTGCTGAGAGGCTTTTTTAATATAAGATATAAACTTAAAGCTTATGCTTTACCGTCCATTTTATCTTTTAACGCTTGTAAAGCTTCGTTAGCATCACCTAAAGTAGGTTTAGACTCTTCAGCTTGAGCAGCAGCTTTCTTAGCAGCAGCTTTTACATTTGCCATTTCTTCTGCTTTAAATATAGCAGTGTGAGAAGCAACAACACGTTTGAATTCTTTGTTAAATTCGATAATCTTGAATTCTGCAGAATCACCTTTCTTTAACATCTTACCGTCTTCTTTTTCAAGGTGACGAGAAGGTACAAAAGCAACGATATCTTCGTTAAATTCAATAGTAGCTCCTTTATCTACAACATCAGCGATTTCAGCTGTGTGAGTTGTATCTAAAGCAAACTCAGTTTCGTATTTATCCCAAGGGTTTTCAGTTGTTTGTTTGTGACCTAAAGATAATTTACGTCCTTCAACATCTAACTCTAATACAACAACATCTAATTTGTCTCCTACGTTACAGAACTCAGATGGGTGTTTGATTTTCTTAGTCCAAGATAAGTCAGAGATGTAAATTAATCCATCAATACCTTCTTCTAATTCAACAAATACTCCAAAGTTTGTAAAGTTACGTACAATACCTGTGTGCTTAGAACCTACTGGGTATTTAGTTGTAATATCTGTCCAAGGATCTGCAGATAATTGCTTGATACCTAATGACATTTTACGATCTTCTCTGTCTAATGTTAAGATAACTGCATCAATTTCGTCTCCAACTTTTACAAAGTCGTTAGCCGAACGTAAGTGAGTAGACCATGACATTTCTGACACGTGTACTAAACCTTCAACACCTTCTGCAACTTCGATAAATGCACCATAATCAGCGATTACAACAACTTTACCTTTTACTTTATCTCCAACAGCAACAGTTTCACCTAATGCATCCCATGGATGTTTAGATAATTGTTTAAGACCTAATTGGATTCTAGACTTATCTTCATCAAAGTCTAAGATTACAACATTTAATTTTTGATCTAACTCAACAATCTCATTTGGATGGTTGATACGAGACCAAGATAAATCTGTAATATGAACTAATCCATCAACTCCTCCAAGATCAATAAATACACCATAAGAAGTAATGTTTTTAACAACACCTTCTAGTACTTGACCTTTTTCTAATTGACCGATAATTTCTTTCTTTTGCTCTTCAATATCAGCTTCAATTAAAGCTTTATGAGATACTACTACGTTTTTGAATTCGTGGTTGATTTTAACAACTTTAAATTCCATAGTTTTGTTTACGTACTGATCGTAATCTCTAATAGGCTTAACATCGATTTGAGATCCTGGTAAGAAAGCTTCAATACCAAATACATCTACAATCATACCACCTTTAGTACGACACTTTACAAAACCGTTTACGATTTCTCCAGTTTCGTTAGCTTTGATTACTCTGTCCCAAGCCTTAATTACACGAGCTTTTCTGTGAGATAATACTAATTGTCCTGTTGCATCTTCACGTACATCAATTAATACCTCAACTTTGTCTCCTACTTTTAAGTCAGGATTGTATCTAAATTCGTTTAATGAAATTACACCTTCAGATTTTGCATTGATGTCAATGATTGCATCACGATCTGTAATATGAATTACTTCTCCTTCTACAACTTCATCATCTAAAGTGTCTACGAAATTTTCTGATACTAATTTTTCAAATTCTTTTAATTGAGAATCTTCAACCTCATCAATACCTTCTTGGTAGTTGTGCCAGTTAAACTCAGCTAAGAATTTTTCAGGGTTTGCTTGTGCTTCAGATATTACTGGAGCGTCTTGTTTTGCTGTTGCTGCTGCTTGAGCTTCAACTTCTGCTTGTTTTGCTTTTTCAGCCATTGCAGATAATAATTTGTATTCTGTTGTGTTTAAGAAGATTAGATGCGCTAACACACAGAAGTGTTATAAATAAAATTGTTTTAGTCCCTTCCTATCTTTCTTATATGCGCTAAAAAGGTGTGCAAAAATACTACTTTTTAATCATACTGCCTAATGGTTATTAAAAAATATTAAAATACTGATTTTTAATACTTTAAAATATTCTAAGAAAACACATTTAAAACACTTTAACCGACAAAACAAACACTTTATCTAACTTTTAACAAAAGTAATATTTTGTTAATATTTCTGCTATATTAATTACTATCTTTAAACTGATTAATAAATTAAAACAAATATTTTATGGCTGTAAGAGCAAAATATCAAGGTGTACTTGATTTAGGAGAAAAATTAAATATCGCTAACGGAAACGTTACTGAAGAGAATGGTGTATTAAAAGTAAAAGGAACTGCTGCTACACAATATGAGAAAAACCTTATTTGGGATGCTATCAAAGAAGCTGGTGGAGATAGCCCTTCTGACATATTAGCTAATATTGAAGTTGCAGATGACTCTGTTTATGCTAGACATACTGTTGTTGGTGGAGATACTTTAGGTAAAATTGCTAAACATTACTATGGTAATGCTGCTAAATACACTGCTATTTTTGAAGCTAATAAAGATATCTTAGATAATCCTGACATGATTAAAGTAGATCAAGAATTAAAAATACCTAACTTATAGGCTTATTATAAGTAACTAAAAAAGCGAATTGATAGTTAATTATCAATTCGCTTTTTTTATGTTTTAATATTTAGTCTTTAACTACTAATTGTTTTTTTACTAAATCTAAAACTTTATCAAACTGATCTTTTAAAGTGAGATCAGAATTATCAATCTCTATAGCATCGTCTGCCTTTACTAAAGGAGAATCCTCTCTGTGACTATCAATATAATCACGCTCTTGGACATTACGTAAAACATCTTCATAATCAACCTCATCACCACGACTTACCAACTCATCAAAACGTCTTTTAGCACGTTTATCTGCTGAAGCTGTCATAAATATTTTTAGTTCTGCATAAGGAAAAACGACTGTACCAATATCACGACCATCCATAACAACACCTTTATCTTTGCCCATTTGTTGTTGTTGTTTTACTAACTGATAACGGACTTCAGGAATTGCTGCAACTTTACTAACAAAACTAGAGACTTCAAGTGTTCTTATTTGATGCTCTACATTGTTTCCGTTTAAATACACTTCTGCAAAACCTAATTCTGGATTAAATTGAAAATTAATTGTAATAGCATCTAAATGCGACACTAAAGCAACCACATCAAACCGATTATTATCAATCCATCCATTTTGCATAGTAAATAATGTAACAGCCCTATACATAGCTCCTGTATCTACATATACATATCCTAAATGTTTTGCTAATTGTTTGGCTACAGTACTTTTTCCTGTAGATGAAAAACCGTCTATTGCTATGGTTATTTTTTGCACTTATATTATTTTAGATTGCAAAAGTAGGAATTATAATTCGGAAAAATAAGCTTGACCTTAGGGGCTTTACTAATTGATTGAAAAAGGAGAAAGTCCACTTGAATAATGATATTCAAATTCAATAACTTCTCCTGTATCTATAGTATCACGACCTATAAGATAATAGGTTGTGCCTGTATGAAGGTGAGAAAACTTTTTTGCTTTATGAAAAGTAATAGTTTCGCCTGGCTTATAAACTTTGACAGATTTTATGTCTTCCCTGTCGTAATCTGAAGCTTCGTTTAGATTTAAACTATAATGCGAAAACCTTATTTTAGTATCAGACCATTGTATGGTTGCATAATCATCTAATTTGAAAGGAATATTCAAATATTCTGAATAAGGTTTAATATCTGAAACATCTTCTTTTTTCTCATATATTAATGTAAAAAAAATAACACCTACTCCTAAAATAAAACAAGCTAAGGCTACCTGTAAAAACTTTATTATAAATTTTGAATCGATAGCCATAGTCAATATCTATTTTGTCAAGTTAGAGACAATGTCTTTTATTGGTAAAATTTCTTTTGTATGCTCGATACTAGGACCTGCAACCCAAACCGTTTTATAAGTCGCCTTTTTAGCTGCTTTTTCTGTAGCTTTCATTCCTATTGAAAAACGAATCATTTTAACCCATTTTTTCAATTTTTTATTTTTATTTAATACACGTTCTAACCACGTTTGTTTAGTCCCTATTTTCTGTACGTAAGGTGTATTAATAACTGTACACGGTGTCCCAGAGATACGTTCTGTCATTATAATGTCTTCTGCTCCATAATCAACACATGCTTGCTTATACTCATCTGTAACACCTGCTTCTACTGATGCTATAAAAGGACTACCTACAGATACACCTTCTGCTCCATAACTAAGCATTGTATCAATATCTGCTTTACATCCTACTCCACCTGCTGAAATCACTGGTATACTTAAAGCTTTACTTAATTGACTAGTTAATTCTTGTGGAGAGATGTTTCCTCTGTGTCCACCTGCTTGATTGTTAACTGCTATCGCAGCATCTGCACCTAATTGTTCTACCTTTTTAGCAAAACGTAAATCCGTAACATCACAAAACACTTTTATTCCTGCTTTATGTGCTTGATTAATGGTTTCTTCTGGACTACCTAAAGATGTTATAATAAAATCACATCCTTCCTCACACAACACTCTAAGTTGGTCTTTATATTTAATATTAGATTTATTAACTATTAAATTAAATCCAAAAGATCCTCCTTCAACTTTATTAGCTTTTAATTGCTTAATTGCAGCTTTTAGCTCTTCTAAAGTACGATAATTTAACGCAGGAATACAACCTGCAACACCTGCTTTCATTCCCTCTGTTACCATAGCAACATTAGACACTAAAAACATTGGTGCTTGTATTATAGGATATTTTATATTTAATAGTTGAGTTAATTTAGTTTCCATTGTTCAGTTTATTATATATACAAATATAGGAATAAATTTATTATGCATGCATAGTTTTTTTTGCATGATTGAAAACAAAAAAACGCAACCAAATTAATGATTGCGTTTTAAATATTATGTGATTCTGATATTTAATCAGATCTATAATTATTTTACTTCTTCAAAGTCTACATCTTCAACATCGTTTCCTTCTGCTGAGTTGTCTGCTCCTGCTCCTGCATCTGGACCTGGCTGACCACCTTGTGCTTCTGCTTGAGCTTTATACATTTCCTCACTTGCTACTTTCCAAGCTTCGTTAATTTTTTCTAACGCTGGCTCAATAACAGCAAGATCTTTACTTTCGTAAGCTGTTTTTAATTCTGCTAAAGCTGCTTCAATTGGTGCTTTTTTATCATCAGATAATTTGTCACCAAATTCTTTTAATTGATTTTCTGTTTGGAAAATCATAGAGTCAGCCTCATTTAATTTTTTAGCTGTTTCTGCTGCTTTTTCATCTGCTTCAGCATTTGCTTCAGCATCAGCTTTCATTTTTTGAATTTCTTCTTCAGTTAAACCAGAAGACGCTTCAATACGAATATCTTGAGATTTTCCTGTAGCTTTATCTGTAGCAGATACTTTAATAATTCCGTTAGCATCAATATCAAAAGTTACTTCAATTTGAGGTGTTCCTCTTTGTGCTGGTGGAAGACCGTCTAAATGGAAACGTCCAATTGTTTTATTATCTGCTGCCATAGCACGTTCACCTTGTAATACGTGAATCTCTACTGATGGTTGGTTATCTGCTGCTGTTGAGAAAACCTGAGACTTTTTAGTTGGTATTGTTGTATTTGCTTCAATTAACTTAGTAAATACATTACCCATAGTCTCGATACCTAATGATAAAGGTGTAACGTCTAATAGTAATACATCTTTTACATCTCCAGTTAAAACTCCTCCTTGGATTCCTGCTCCTAAAGATACTACCTCATCTGGGTTTACTCCTTTACTTGGTGCTTTTCCAAAAAATGCTTCTACTGCTTTTTGTACTGCTGGTATACGTGTAGATCCACCTACTAAAATAACTTCATCAATATCAGATTTTGATAAACCTGCAGATTTTAATGCAGTTTGACATGGCTCAATAGTACGTTTTACTAAATCGTCAATTAATTGTTCAAATTTACTACGTGTTAAAGTACGTACTAAGTGTTTTGGTCCACTAGCTGTAGCTGTAATGTATGGTAAATTGATTTCTGTTTGCTCAGAAGATGATAATTCAATCTTAGCTTTTTCTGCAGCTTCCTTAACACGTTGTAAAGACATTGGATCTTCTCTTAAATCCATTCCTTCTTCGTTCTTAAACTCGTCTGCTAACCAGTCTATAATTTTTTGATCAACGTCATCTCCTCCTAAGTGCGTATCTCCATCTGTAGATAATACTTCAAATACACCATCTCCTAATTCTAGGATAGATACATCATGCGTACCACCACCAAAGTCAAATACAACTATTTTTTGGTCTGTACCTTTTTTGTCCATACCATAAGCTAATGCTGCTGCAGTAGGCTCGTTAATAATACGACGTACTTTAAGTCCTGCAATTTCACCAGCTTCTTTAGTAGCTTGTCTTTGCGAGTCATTAAAATATGCTGGTACTGTAATTACTGCTTCAGATACATCTTGACCTAAGTAGTCTTCAGCAGTTTTTTTCATTTTTTGTAATACCATTGCAGATAATTCTTGTGGTGTGTATAAACGACCATCAATATCAACACGTGGTGTGTCATTATCTCCTTTTACTACTTTGTAAGGTACACGTTCTGCTTCTTTTTTAGATTCAGAATATTTGTTACCCATAAAACGTTTAATAGAATAAACTGTTTTTGTTGGGTTTGTTACTGCTTGTCTTTTAGCTGGATCTCCAACTTTAATTTCGCCTCCTTCTACAAAAGCGATAACTGAAGGTGTCGTACGTTTACCTTCTGCGTTTGGGATAACAACAGCTTCATTACCTTCCATTACAGAAACGCATGAATTTGTTGTTCCTAAATCGATTCCAATAATCTTACTCATAATTTTATATATTTTTATTTTTGTGTTGTAACTATTACGGTTTCAATAAGTCAATGATTATGCCAAGACAATAGGACTGACACGATGTCATAATCACTTTTAAAATCTATTTCTTTTTAATATTAATATGTGATACAAAAAACTATATTTGTCGCTCAATACTAAAACGATTTCGAAGTTATGGAGTGTATTTCTGTTTTTGACATGCTTAAAATTGGCGTAGGTCCTTCTAGTTCTCATACTTTAGGTCCTTGGCGAGCTGCTGAGCGTTGGATATACGAGCTAAAAGAAGCCAATCTTTTTGATAGTATCCAAAACGTAACTATAGATCTTTACGGATCGTTGTCATTGACAGGTAAAGGGCATGCTACTGACTTAGCAGTCATGCTTGGTTTAAGTGGTGCAGATCCGGAACGCATCCCAACAGATACCATAGACATTATTATAGCATCTATTAATAATACTGAAAAATTAGTTTTAAATAACGAGCGTGTTATCCCTTTTGACATCAAAAAGGATATTGTTTTTAATCGTGCCTTCTTGCCTTTTCATGCTAATGGAATAAAGTTTACCGCTTTCGCGGAAAACCAAATACACACCTCTACCTTCTACTCTATTGGTGGTGGATTTGTAGTTAAAGAAGAACGAACGGTTGATGCCGAAAATAAAGAACTAAAAAAAGAATTTCCTTTTCCTATTGATAAAGCTTCAGAACTATTAGCTTTTTGTAATAATGAAAATAAATCTATTTCTGAAATTGTTTTAGAAAACGAACGCTCACTTAGATCTGACGAGGATATTGATTTTGAGCTAAAACGTATTTGGGACACCATGTTAGAATGTATGTTTGTTGGTTGTCACACCGAAGGTAATTTACCAGGAGGCTTAAATGTTAGACGTCGTGCTTTTGACACACACCAAAGATTGAATATAGAAGTCCCATACAACACACCTCAAGAATGGTTAGAAAGTATTAGACATAGTGAAGTTAAGTTTAGACAAATACTAAAGTGGGTTAGTTGTTTTGCATTAGCTGTTAACGAGGTAAATGCCTCACTTGGACGTGTAGTAACTGCACCAACTAACGGAAGCGCTGGAGTAATACCTGCTGTATTAATGTATTATATGGTTATTGAAAATCATGATGCTAACTTTGACGATATAAAAACCTTTTTATTAGTCGCTAGTGAAATTGGTAGTATCTTTAAAAAAGGAGCTACAATTAGTGCTGCAATGGGTGGATGTCAAGCCGAAATTGGAGTGTCGTCTGCAATGGCTGCTGCTGGATTATGTCAACTTTCTGGTGGAACACCAGAACAAGTTATGATTGCTGCAGAAATAGCTATGGAACATCACCTTGGACTAACCTGTGACCCAATTGGTGGTTTAGTACAAATACCTTGTATAGAGCGCAACAGCATGGGAGCAATTAAAGCTATTAACGCAGCAGAACTTGCTCTTGACACAGATCCAAAAAATGTAAAAGTACCATTAGATAAAGTTGTAGATACTATGTGGGAAACTGCAAAAGACATGAATACCAAATATAAAGAAACCAGCGAAGGTGGTTTAGCAGTTCGTGTAAGTTTGGCAGATTGCTAATTACAAGAGCGTCTGGTATCTACTATATAAAATATTTTCCACTGTCTGTTCTCTTTTATTAATTGAAACGAGTTAACACCACAATGCCTTTTTTTGTCATTATACCAAAACTCATAAGGTGTCCAAACATTAGCCATATTACCATCAATCTTCACTTCAAAACTTAATAAAACTTCTTTAAAAGAATCGGTTTCTGGAATTGATTTAATTTGACCTACAAAAGCTTTAAAGTTCGTCAAAGACAATGTTACATCTTGAGACGTTGTTTTACTAATAGATTGCATTAGTACAGTTTTATAAACGGCATTATACATTTTAGTGCTATCCTGAGCATGAAAGCCCTCAAAAAAGTTAGTGATTGTTTTTATAACCATCTCTTCTTCTGTATTATTTTGTGCATGGAGAAAAGTAACGTTCAACACAAAAAAAAGACTAAAAACAAATCTCATATACTATTTTAATTTATTATTACAACGTAAATATAAGATTTTCAGTAGTAAAGAAAAATTTAGTCTTAATCCTTAATTTTGTACATTTACAATCCATACAAAAACGAAACTAAATATGTCCGTAGCAAAAAAAGAATATAAAAGAGTAACTGTTAAGTCATTGGTAGAAATGAAAAAAAATGGAGAAAAAATCTCTATGCTAACTGCTTATGACTACACTATGGCTAAAATAGTGGATAGTGCAGGTACTGACGTTATTTTAGTAGGTGATTCTGCTAGTAATGTTATGGCTGGACATGAAACTACTTTACCAATTACACTAGACCAAATGATTTATCATGCATCTTCTGTAGTTAGAGCAATAGACAGATCATTAGTTGTGGTTGACTTACCTTTTGGTAGTTACCAAAGTGACCCAAAAGAAGCTTTACGTAGTGCTATTAGAATCATGAAAGAATCTGGTGGACATGCAGTTAAAATGGAAGGCGGTAAAGAAGTAAAAGACTCTATTAAACGTATTTTACATGCAGGAATACCTGTTATGGGACATTTAGGGTTAACTCCTCAATCTATATATAAATTTGGTACTTATACTGTTCGTGCTAAAGAAGAGCAAGAAGCTAAACAATTAAAAGATGATGCCTTGATGCTTGAAAAAGCAGGTTGTTTTGCATTAGTTTTAGAAAAAATACCTGCTAAATTAGCTCAAGAAGTAGCAGAAAGTGTGTCTATTCCTGTAATTGGTATTGGAGCCGGAAATGGTGTTGATGGTCAAGTACTAGTTACTCATGACATGATTGGAATGACACATGAGTTTAATCCAAGATTTTTACGTCGTTACATGAATCTTTATGAAGACATGACAAATGCTTTTATACAATATGGTAAGGATGTTAAAAGCGGAAATTTCCCAAGCGATAAAGAACAGTATTAACTTACAATAGTTAACAAATAAAATGTCAAAGACATTATCCAATAAAGACAATTTAAAGGTTGTTTATGAAGATAATCACATTATTGTAGTAAATAAACGTGCTGGAGATATTGTACAAGGAGACAAAACAGGAGACACACCCTTAAGCGATGTTGTTAAAAACTATATAGCAGTTAAATACAACAAACCAGGAAATGTTTATTTAGGGACTGTCCATAGGTTAGATAGACCAACCACAGGATTAGTCATTTTTTCTAAAACAAGTAAAGCATTACCACGTTTAAACAAGTTATTTGTATCTAAAGACATCTCTAAAACCTATTGGGCATTAGTAAAAAACCCTCCAGAAAAACCATCTGGAACCTTAATACATTGGCTTAAAAAAAATCCCAAAAACAATAAATCTAGAGCCTACAAAAAAGAAGTTCCTGATAGTAAAAAAGCTATATTACATTACAAAATTTTAAAAAAACTAGACAATTATTATCTATTAGAAGTTAATCTAGAAACAGGACGTCATCACCAAATACGTGTACAATTATCCACAATAGGAAGCCCAATAAAAGGAGATTTAAAGTACGGATTTAACCGTAGTAATAAAGATGCAAGTATTAGCCTACATGCCAGAAATATCACCTTTATTCATCCAGTATCTAAAACCGATTTAAATATTACAGCTCCTTTACCTAAAGACCCTATTTGGGATGCTTGTCTTTAGTTTATGGCGTTACCACAAGGGGCGTGTCATCCATTATATCTTTTTTTGCCATATATGGCAGTAAAAAAAGGATGCCATTTCTACCACTAACGCAATAATAACAACCTTATAAAATAGTTATCTTTAAAATAAAAAAACACCTATGATACCAGATCTATTAAATGCTCAAAAAAAGTTTTTTAAAACAGGGCAAACCCAAGAGGTAGCCTACCGTAAAAAAGTCTTAAAATCACTTTTAAACCATTTAATAACTAGAGAACAAGACATCACTGAGGCGTTATATAAAGACTTTAAAAAACCAGAATTTGAAAGTGTTTTAACCGAAACCGCTATTGTAATACAAGATTTAAAACATACCATAAAAAAATTAAGTAAATGGGCTAAACCAAAACGTGTTTTTCCTGCTTTATTAAATTTCCCGTCATCAGATTATTTGTATTCTGAACCTTATGGAAATGTTTTAGTCATCGCACCTTGGAACTACCCTTACCAACTAGCAATAGCACCTTTAGTTGGTGCTATTGCAGCAGGTAATACAGTTGTACTTAAACCAAGCGAACTTACTCCAAACACATCTGCTTTATTGAGTGATATTATTAAAAAGGTATTTAAACCAGAACACGTTACTGTAGTACAAGGTGGTGTTGGTACATCTACACAATTATTACATCAACGTTGGGATTATATTTTCTTTACAGGAAGTGTTAATGTTGGCAAAATAGTAGCTAAAGCAGCAGCACCAAATTTAACACCAATAACGTTAGAGTTAGGCGGAAAAAACCCTTGTGTTATAGACGAAACTGCTAATATTAAACTTACTGCAAAACGAGTAGTTTGGGGTAAATTTGTTAACGCTGGACAAACCTGTATTGCTCCTGATTATGTTCTGATACATCATACAAAAAAGGAAGCCTTTTACAAAGCTATACAACATGAAATAGAATTAGCTTATGGACAAAACCCTGAAGACTCAAAAGATTTAGCTAGAATCATAAATATCAAAAATTTTGAACGTCTGTCTGAGTTATTGGTTAATCAAAAGTGTAAAATTGGTGGTCAAACCAATGCTAAAGACCTTTATATAGCTCCAACTATTATTGACGAACCAAAATTGGATAGCGAAGTCATGAAAGATGAAATATTTGGACCAATTCTACCTGTAATTTCTTATCAAGATGTTTCGGATTTAGATCGTATTATACTGTCTTATAACAAGCCTTTAAGCTTGTATGTATTTAGCACAAATTCCGCAAAAGCGAAACAATTAATAAAAAAATATTCGTTTGGAGGTGGTTGCATAAACGACACTATAGTGCATTTTGCAAATCACAGATTACCGTTTGGAGGTGTTGGTAACAGCGGAATTGGAGCTTATCATGGTCAATATACTTTTGACACGTTTAGCCATAAAAAGGGCATTGTAAAAAAGGCCAATTGGCTAGATATTCCTGTACGTTATGCTCCTTATAAAGGTAAATTAAACACTGTTAGAAAAGTACTTAAATGGTTGTAGCTTCCTGCAATGTTTATACGGGTTGATTTAAAGGATATTCTAGTTGTAACTTAACACCTTCTCCTGGATTTGATTGTAGACTAAAATTAGTATTTATAAGCTCTGCACGACTTTTCATATTTAATAATCCAGAGCCTTTTTCTACAGTTTCTGAGTTAAAACCCTTACCATCATCTGTAGCTTTTATAACTAATTTATCTTGCTCATAATTAAGAATAACTGCAAGGTTTTTAGCATCAGAATACTTAACTGTATTGGAAAAAAATTCTTGTAATATTCTAAATATTATAATTTCATGCTTTTTATTAGTAAAAGGTATGACTTCCCCTTTAACATGTAGCTCTGCAGAAGCAAACCTCATCTTTTTAAGTCTATTTAACTCATTGGTTATGGATTGCTCAAAACCAATATTTAAAACAACTTCATTGTTTAAAGATCTGGATAACATCCTTACTTCTTTTAAACTTTGTTTAACAAAATCTGAAGCTTCGGAAAAATTGTCTTGTGCTTCAGTATTCAGTTTGGTTTTTAAGATGTTAAGCTGCATACTAGCAGCTGCTAACAATTGTCCCACATTATCATGTAGCTCCCAACCAATATTTTTTAAGGTTTGTTCTTGTATTTCGGTTTGTGCATTTGACAATTCTGCTTCAAAAGCTTGTTGTTGCATAATTTGATCTAACAACAATTGGTTTTTTCTTTTTTGAAAAACTATAAAAAACAAAATAACAAGTGTTGTTACAACTATTAAAACACCAATCATGTAAATTAGTAAGTAACGCTCTGCTGCAGTGGATACTTGTGGTGATTGTAAAAGCAATAAAAGGTTAATCATGTTTGGTTGTGGTTTTTGAAACTATAGGTACAATGTAAAAACAAGTATACATAAATATAACAGTAAACAAAAATAGCTAACGTTTTTAATTTTAACATACAGTATTGAAGACAAACACTCAAACTTTATATATTTATTGATTAAAAATAAATAAAAGCTTTGATATCATATTATTTCAATAGTTCAGATCTTGAAACTAAAAGTCCAATAGCAAATGTAGTATACATAAACAAGTTTGAAAACACATAAATACTACGTTTTAAGTTAATAAAGCTTTTATCTTCTAAAATGTAATATTTATCATAAAACACCAGTGGTGTAACAATTAACCACCATAAAAATAAAGATATACTTATATAAAAATAAGGAGATGTTGAAAATTTTAATAGATTTTCGTTTTGTAGTAATTGGATAAAATATATTGAAGTACACCCGATAATTAATATTGCTCCAAATATGTATATTACAGGGTCTGAAGTGTAAAATAAACTATCAAAATCAAAAATAACCTTTGCAAAACAATAAATCCAGAATGATAGTAAAGTTATTTTAATAACTTTTTTTAACAATATATCTTTAAAAAGTTTGATATAAAAAAAAGTCAAAAAAGAAACTGCAAATACATCAAAAAACAAAGTAAACCACCAAGTATTATAGGCAAACTTAGTTCCTTTTATAGGTTTAAAAAACTCAAAATTATCTAAATAAAGAGTATATGAACCAAAAAAATCTACAAAAAACAAAAACACTAAAATTTTAATAAAAAAAACAACAGCTGTGTCTTTAAATTTTTTCAAACACAAAAGACCTATTACAGCTGTTGTTGCTTCTAAAATATGTGTAATTAGAAAATAATTTTTAAATAAAAAATCTAGCATTAGATTGTTTTATTGTGGACAACCTGATTGTGGTGGATTACCATTACCTGCTCTATCCATTCCGTTAGCTCCAATTATATCATGGTTACCACCATTTATTTCTTCAGTTGGCACCATAAAAATCGTCGTGTATCCTTTTTGATCTAATTTTGACACTTTATCTACTCCCAGATAAAACCTAATACCGTTCACAGATTTATTTTCTTCTTTAATCATTTTGATAAATGTTTCCATCTCTTCTAACGAGTACCATGAAGATCTGTTATCTGGTTTGCCGGCTGCTCTATCATTAGCATCTTTTCTTAATTTAGTCCATTGATCACTAAGCTCTATCGCTTCTTTTGCTGTAATCACTCCTTGTGGTTTTGACATCTTTTTTAATTATTGTTAATAGTTATTAATAGCTAGAGCACGAAAGTACTTAAATTATATTAATAGTTAAAGTTTTCTTTTAAACTAGAAACCTTATCAAAGACTAAGAAAAACCAATATTTTGATCAAATCATATATTGATGTTATTTAAAAAAACAAATCATACTATTATAAAACATACAGAATCAATGTTTTGAATCAATAGAATATTCAATCATACCTATTTATTTAAAGTATTCAATTCTAATTATTTTTTTTTGGGCAAATTTTGAGGTTTTGAGACAAAAAAACCAATTGCAAATAACATATACATTACGAAGTTTAATGTTAAGTAAATTTGCCATTTTAAAAATATATACTCCCAATCGCTATTAACCATATACACATCGTAAAAAGTTAAAGGTGTAATAACTAGCCACCAAATAAATATGGCAATTGCTATATAGAAATAAATGAATTTATAAAATTCAAGAATTTTATTAGTTAGCAGTAATTCCATAAAATACAATATACTACAGCTTAAAATTACAAAAGCTCCAGCAATTTGAATCATTGGAAAAAACTGAATAAAAAACAAGTCTCTGTTATAGAAGATATGAATAGATGAAAATAATATAAAACAATATGTAGTAAACTTTAATATCTTTTTGAATTTTTTATTTGCTATTACTTTCTGAAATAGTACAGAGAATAATACAATCACTATCACATCAAATGCTAGAGTATACCACCAAAAATTTTTTTTAAATACCGAACTAAATATGGGATCAAAAAAATTATGTAACCCTTTAAGTTTATAATATGACCCAATGACTTCAATTGAAAATAAGAATAATACAATCTTTATAAAAAAAATAGCAGGTGTCCCTTTGTATTTCCTGTAAGAAACAATTCCAGAAACAACTGCTATCAGAATAAAAAATTTAGTTAAAAAACTATAGTTTTGATGTAAAAAATGCTCCATATAAATTAGTTTGGATATCCTTGATCTGGTGGCATTCCACCATCACCTCTATCCATTCCATTGGCACCAATTATATCTTGATTTGTATTACCATTTCTTTCAGTAGGCACCATAAATATGGTAGTATACCCTTTTGGATCTTGATTAGTTGTTTTTACACCTAAGTAGCATCGGACTCCATTTACTGCTGAATTTTCATCTTTTATCATTTTGATAAAAGCTTCCATATCTTCAAGAGAATACCATGTTGATCTGTTATCAGGTTTACCTGCAGCTTTATCATTGGCATTTTTACGCAAATTAGTCCATGCTTCATTTAATTCTTCAGCTTCAGTCGCTGTGATTTTTCCGGTTGGTACTGACATTTTTTTATAATTGTTTAAAGTTATTAATAGCTAAAGCACTAATGTAATAAAAAAAATGTTAATTTTTTAAGAAAATCAACCCAACCATCCTTCTCTATCTAAACTTCTGTATTGTATTGCTTCACTTATATGATTTCCTAATACAGCGTCACTACCTTCCAAATCTGCAATAGTCCTAGAAACTTTTAAAATTCTGTCATACGCTCTAGCAGAAAGATTTAAACGTTCCATTGCTGTTTTAAGTAATTGTTTTGAAGCTTCTTCAAGTTTACAATACACTCTAATTTGCTTAGTAGACATTTGTGCGTTATAGTGTACATTCTCAAAATCTTTAAACCTTAGGGTTTGTATTTGACGTGCTTTAGTAACACGTTTTCTTATATCAACTGAAGATTCGCCTTTACGTTCTTCTGATAATTTTTCAAAAGGAACAGGAGTCACTTCAATATGAATATCTATTCTATCTAAAAGTGGTCCAGAAATTTTACTTAAATACCGTTGCATTTCTGCTGGACTGCTAGTTACAGGTGCATCAGGATCGTTAAAATAACCACTTGGACTAGGATTCATACTAGCAACTAACATAAACGATGATGGATAGGTTACTGTAAACCTAGCTCTAGAAATGGTTACTTCTCTATCTTCTAAGGGTTGACGCATGACTTCTAAAACACCTCGTTTAAACTCTGGTAATTCGTCTAAAAATAAAACTCCATTGTGTGATAATGATATTTCTCCTGGCTGTGGATATGCTCCTCCTCCAACTAAAGCAACATCACTAATAGTGTGGTGCGGACTTCTAAATGGTCTTTGAGCCATTAATCCTGAATCTTTGACACGTCCAACCACACTATGTATTTTTGTTGTTTCTAAAGCTTCATGTAACGTCATTGGTGGTAAAATACTAGGTAAGCGTTTTGCTAACATCGTTTTTCCAGCACCTGGAGGACCAATCAAAATAATATTATGTCCACCTGCTGCTGCAATTTCCATACAACGTTTTATACTTTCTTGGCCTTTAACATCACTAAAATCAAACTCCGGAAAATCAAGACTTTTTTCAAATTCTTTTCTTGTATCAATTATCGTTTGCTCTAAAGCTTCGCCTTTATCAAAATAATTAATGACTTGTTTAATATTTTCGACGCCATACACTTCAAGACCATCAACAATAGCAGCTTCTTTAACATTTTGAATAGGAAGTATAAATCCTTTATAACCTTCTTCCCTAGCCTTAATAGCAATTGGCAAAGCACCTTTAATAGGTTGTAATGTTCCATCTAAGGATAATTCACCCATGATTAAAAACTCTTCCAAATTTTCAGCAACTATTTGTTTTGAAGCTGCTAAAATACCCATTGCCAATGTCAGGTCATAAGCAGAACCTTCTTTACGAAGGTCTGCTGGTGACATATTAATAATTATTTTTTTTCCAGGAATTTTATAACCATTATTTTGAAGTGCAGCTGCAATTCTAAAATTACTTTCTTTAATTGCATTATCCGGAAGTCCAACAAGATGATAGCCAATACCACTATCTACGTTAACTTCAACGGTTACTGTTGTAGCTTCAACACCAAAAACAGCGCTTCCAAAAACTTTTTTAAGCATAAAATGGTTAGTTTAGTTACTAAATGTAGGAAAAAGTTTTCTAAAATTTACTTCAAAACTGTAAACTCTATTTCTGAATCATTATAAACTTTATGTGTTTGCGCTTTAAAATCTGAAGCTTTAGCTTCAAAAATATTATCTACATAAGTTTGTGGATTAATATCTATATAAGGAAAAAATGTACTTTGCACTTGTACTTGTATCTTGTGTCCTTTTTTAAAGGTATGTAAGACGTCTTGTAACTTAATATTAACAGTTGTTTTTTGATTTGGTACAAAAGGTTCTGGAGTACTCATACTATTTCTAAAACGTCCTCGCATGGTTTCACTTCTAACCATCATATGGTAATTACTAAGTTTTAAATGATCTTGAACATCGTCTGTATTTTTGGTTTCTGCAGGAAACACATCAATAACTTTTACAATCCAATCTGCAGAAGTACCAGTTGTTGACACTTGTAGTTTGGCTAGAATATCTCCTGCTAAAGTCACATCGTTTTCTAAAACTTCAGTTTCAAATGTTAACACGTCTGGACGTCTTGAAGCAAAACGTTGGTCGTCCGTCATAAATTTACGTGGTGTAAACACGACTTTAACATCTTCTGTGTAAGGCACAGGTTTTTTAGGATCGCTAATAAAATCACTTGTTGCTACCATACGATTAGCTTGTTGTGTTAAACGTTGTTCTGGTTGCATATAATAACTTTCCTTAATACTATTTTGTGGTGGCCAAGCTGTAAAATCTGTCCATTGTTTTGTACCTGTATTAAAAAAGTGAGCTTCAGGTAAATCTAACGTTCCGTCTGCTTTTCCTTTTAAGAAATGATTAAAGAATTTTGTTTCGATATTTTTTTGAAAATCATCAGAAATTTGATCACCAAAATGAATATTACCAACAACTTGACGGTCTTTATTTCTTGCCCAATCACCATGACTCCAAGGTCCAAAAACAACAGCATTGTAATTATCACTATTTTTTTCAATACTTTTATAAGTATTAAAAGGACCATATAAATCCTCTGCATCAAATAAACCTCCAACAATTAAAGTCGCAGGTTTAACATCTTTTAAATGCTGAATAATACCTCTACTCTGCCAAAACTCGTCATAATTTGGATGACTTTTAATTTGGTTCCAAAACTCGTTGTCCTCACCATAGTATGTATTTAAATTACTAAGTGGTCCAGCGTCTAAAAAAAACTGGTATTGGTCCTCTGTACCTATTTCTGGAAATTTATACCAAGCCTCTTTTGTAGGTTGATCCTTCATGTAACCAAACACAGAGGTTGCTCTCCAATAACTTAATAAAAAAGCACCATTGTGGAAAAAATCATCAAAAAAGAAGTCTCCAATACAAGCTTGTGGTGACGCTGCTTTTAAAGCTGGATGACCAGATAATGTAGAATATGTGGTGTAAAAACCAGGATATGAAATTCCCCAAGTACCAACGTTTCCATTATTATTTTCAACATTTTTAACCAACCAATCTATTGTGTCATACGTGTCACTAGCTTCATCAAATTGCTCACCTGTTTTGTTTGGTATAAATGCACGCATATTATCATAAACCCCTTCACTATTCCATCGTCCACGTACATCTTGATAGACTATAATATTACCTTCTTTCATTAAATATTGATTAGGTCCTATTTTAGATTTAAACTCGTTATCACCATAAGGTTTACAACTGTAAGGTGTACGTTGCATTAATATAGGATACTGTTTTGACGTATCTTTAGGCGAGTAAATTGTAGTATGCAGCTTTATACCATCACGCATAGTAATGGATACTTCTTTTTTAGTGTAATGCTCTGCAACAACATAGTCATCTGTTACTTTTGCAGTGGTTTGGGTGTCAAGTTTTACTTGGTCTTTACAAGACGAAAATACTAGCGTTAAAACTAGTAGAATTAGGATACGTTTCATTAGTTTTTATTTTGAAAAACTAAAGATAAGTATTTTATATATAAATTGAATAAGAGTACTAATCTACAATTCTGTTAAAAACTGAAGCATTCTTTGTTCTGAATAATAGGTCGCTTTGGTTTGATAAAAACCAACATGACCACCATATTTTGGCATTTCTAGATATAAATTTGGATTTTGATCTACTATAAGCAACAAAATTCATGAAAAATTTAAAAATCATAAGAAATAATGTTTTTTTATAAGCTGACAAATTCTTTTCATCAGTAAATACTATTTGTTATATATTTATAAACTATTTAAAAAAAGCTTCTAAAATGAAATCAAAAAATCAAACTAAATATGATGAATGGAAAGAGCATCTAAATAGCACAAAAGAAAAATCAGATTACTCTTTAAAAAGAATGGATTTACTAGTGATTTCCATTAGTAGTGGTGGACTATATGTGATTTTTGGAATCATTAAAGAATTTAAAACAGGTAAAATACTAGTTGAAAACTCATACTTACTGAGTATTGCAGGAATATTATTACTAAGTTCAATAATCGTAAATTTCTTTTCTCAATTAAGTGGTTATTATGCAAATCATTATGAAGAAAAATATATTTTGAATGAATTAGAAATACTGTCTAATGAATCTTTGAAAGAGATTGATAAAGAAAAAATTAATACAAGTCAAAAAACTGATGATTCATTTGTAAAAACATATAATAAATTCACTGATATTTTTAATTTCATTTCAATTATAACTATGATAATAGGAATATCATTTTTAACTGGGTTTTTACTATCTATTTTTTAGGCCTATTTCCTGTTTTTAAACCCTTAGTACTGCCCGCACCTTCTCTAGTAGTTTTACCAAGATTAACCTTATTGCCTTGCTTTTTAGAATTCCCGTTTGACTGATTGGATTTATTACTTCCTGTTTTCGCTTTATTGTTATTTTGTTTTCCCATCGTTATAAAAATATAAAACACTCTTTAATTTAACATTTTTTGTCTTGTAAATTTATAAGTTTTAATTAACAATTACATAATTAAAAATAAATTGTTACCAATTATAAATTATTTATAAACTGAAGCATTCGTTTTTCGGAATAATACACGTTTTGTTCATCATAAAAACCAACATGACCACCATATTTTGGCATTTCTAGATATAAATTTGGATTTTGCTGTGCAGCTTCAATGGGATAACATTCTTTGGATAAAAATGAATCGTTTTGAGCGTTTATTAATAAGGTCGGAATTGAAATATGTTTTAAATACTGAAGACTACTTGATTTTTGATAATAATCATAAGCATCCTTAAAACCATGTGCTTTTGAAGTATACACATCGTCAAAATCTTTTAAAGTTTTAACCGAATTGAAATCTGAACTATTGATTTTTTCAGGAAATTGTTGTTGCTTCTGTTTTAGTTTTTCTTTTAAATCTTTTAAAAATTTAGTAGAATACATAACATTTCCTGATGCCATTAAACGTTGTAAGGATCCTTTTAAATACACAGGAACAGAAACGGTTACAGCTGCTTTAATTTCTTTAGGAAGCTTAGCAGTTTCACCTAAATACTTTAAAATAAGATTTCCTCCTAAACTAAAACCATTTAAGTAAATAGTATCATAACTATACTTAGATGTTATGTAGTTTAAAACTGAAGCTAAATCGTCTGTTTTACCAGAATGATACGATTGAAAACTTGTATTAACCTCTCCACTACAACCTCTTAAATTTATACAAACTGCATCAATACCATTTTGGTTAGCTATTTTTGCCGATCCTAACATATAATGGCGTTGTGCATTACCTTCTAGACCATGAATGATAATTAATAATTGATTAGTTGGTGCTTTTGCATGGCTCCAATCTAAATCTATAAAGTCTGAATCAGGTAAAGTAATGCGTTCTCGTTTTTGAGTTACGCCTTCTACTTTACGAAATAAACCAGAATATATGGTAGATATATGTCCATTTCTGAAGATGAATTTAGGCTTGTAATGTGATTCAATTATTGGCATAGATTATTTTATTAATGGTCCAAAATATTAATTAACCTCTAAACTTGTAAACTCAAATTTTCCGCCATCAAACAACCCTTTATCACTTAATTTTAAAGCTGGTATTACCAATAATGCCATAAAAGATAAGGTCATGAAAGGTGCATTTAATGTTGTACCCAATTGTTTAGCAAACGCATCCAATTCCGCGTAAGCGTGACCAATAGTTTCTGCATTTTTATCACTCATAATTCCAGCCACAGGAAGCGATACTATTTTTTGATCTGTATCTGACACAGCACAAATACCACCTTTGTTTTCAATTATTAAATTTACTGCTTTACAAATAGCTTCATCGCTTACACCAACTGCAATAATATTATGAGAATCATGTCCAACAGAACTTGCAATAGCACCTTCCTTTAATCCAAAGTTTTTAATAAATGCTAGTGCTGGCACATCATTTTTATAACGGTTGACCACTGTCATTTTTAAAACATCCGTTTCTGTATTGGATACTAAATTTCCGTTATGTAATGTCGCTTCTTCTATAAGTTGATTAGTAACCAATTGACCCTCTAAAGCTTCAACAACTCTAATTTGTTTAGCTGTACTTTCGACTTTAAAATCTTCTATTGTTTTAATTTCTGTATCAAAATTATTAAGATTTTCAAACGCTACGTCTTTTACTAAGGACGTTCCGTTATCAAACACTAATGCTCCATCAATATAGGTTTGAAGCGTTTTAAATGCTTTTAAATCTTCAACTATAATAAAATCTGCAACATCATTTTTTTGCAATAAGCCTACATCCAAATTATAATGCTTTACAGGATTAATACAAGCCACTTGTAATACTTTAAAAACATCAATTCCTTTGGCAACAGCTCTAGCACAAAGCGCGTTGATGTGGTTTAATAATAAATCATCTGGATGCTTGTCGTCACTACAAAACATCATGTTTTGATAATGATCAGGTAGCAAATCAATTAACGCTTCAAAGTTTTTGGCAGCACTACCCTCTCGGATTAAAATCTTCATTCCTTTTTGAAGCTTTTCCAATGCTTCATCATAAGTAAAACACTCGTGATCTGTACTAATGCCTGAATTAATGTATTTAGTAACATCATCACCTCTTAAACCTGGTGCATGACCATCTACTGGTTTGTTGTAGTGTTTCGCCCAAGCTATTTTTTTTAGCACTTCAGGATCATCAAACAACACACCAGGATAATTCATCATTTCGGCTAGATATTTAATATCCGGATTAGCCATCAAGGTTTTAATGTCGTCAGAATCTATAATTGCTCCAGCAGACTCAAAAGTGGTCGCTGGCACGCAACTTGGTGCTCCAAAATTGAATTTAAAAGGAGTTTGTTTTCCGTTTTCAATCATAAACTCAACGCCTTTTACTCCTAATACATTTGCTATTTCATGAGGATCACTAACCGTAGCAATAGTACCATGTTTAACTGCTATTTTAGCAAACTCTGATGGAACTAACATCGAGCTTTCAATATGTATGTGTGCATCAACAAAACCAGGTAATATGTAATGTTTTACATCGTGTTCTTTTTCTGTAATAGATTGTATTTTCCCTGAAGCAATGGTGATTTCGCCACTAAAAATGCGTTGGTTTTGTATATCTACTATTTGTCCTTGTATTGTTTTCATGTTGTACTATATAACAGTAAAAAAAATCCTGCGATTGCAGGACTTTTAATTTAATTTTTAAAATTTTCTAATCCAATTTCTAGCCATTTTAAATACTCGTCTGCATTTGGTGTGTAGGCTGTAGTATGATTTAGCAACTCCATTTTTTCATTTACTAAGACGTAAAATGGTTGCGAATTATTCTGGAAATTAAGGGTTTGTAATGTTGCCCATTTGTCTCCTATGGTTTTAATGTTTTTAAGCTTTCCGTTAGCTTTTACAAATTTAAATTGCTGGTCTTCAGGTAACTCTTTACGATCATCAACATATAAAGACACGATAATGTATTTGTCTTTTAATAGCTCGTATATTTTATCTTGACTCCACACCTGCTCTTCCATTTTTCTACAGTTTACACAAGCCCAACCTGTAAAATCTAACATGATTGGTTTGTTTTCTGCCTTAGCAGCAGTAATACCTTCGTCAATATCTTTATAACAATTTAATCCTAAAGGACAGTCACTATCTTTCTCATAAATACTGTATGGTAAAGGTGGCGGAAAACCACTTAACAACTTTAAATTAGCATATTTAGTATTAGTTAAACCAGGAATTAAATACACTACAAATGCACCAACTAATACTGCAAAAGATATACGACTAAAACTTAACTTTTTTAAAGGGCTATCATGCGGAAACTTAATTTTACCCAATAAATACAATAATAATCCAATCCCTATAATAATCCAGATTCCTATAAATACTTCACGTTTTAAAAGTCCCCAATGTTTTACTAAATCTGCATTGGACAAAAATTTAAATGCCATACCTAATTCTAAAAACCCTAAAACAACTTTAACCGAATTTAACCAACCTCCAGATTTTGGTAACGAGTTTAACCATTTTGGAAACATTGCAAATAAGGTAAATGGTAATGCTAATGCCAAACCAAATCCAGACATTCCTGCTGTTAATTGCATTGCTCCTCCATCACTGGTTAAAGAGCCTGCTAACAATGAGCCTAAAATTGGTCCTGTACAAGAAAAAGATACAATAGCTAAAGTTAAAGCCATAAAAAAGATACCTATAATACCTCCTACTCTAGATGATGTTTCGTCCATTTTATTCCCCCAAGATGCTGGCAGAGTGATTTCATAAAAACCAAAAAATGAAAAAGCAAAAAACGCTAAAATCAAAAAGAAAATTATATTTAATATAACGTTAGTTGATATTGTGTTTAAAATTTCTGGATTTAATGAATCTAAAAAGTGAAATGGTAACGAAAGTAACACATAAATAACCAATATAAACAAACCATATATTATAGCATTGGCTAACCCTTTTTGTGTGTTTTCTGCGCCTTTTGTAAAAAAGGACACTGTTAAAGGAATCATTGGAAAGACGCAAGGTGTTAATAAAGCAATTAATCCACCAATGAAGCCAAGTATAAATATCCCGAAATTAGTTTTTTCTTTAACTTCTTCTTTTTCATATTTATCCCAACCTGTAACGCCTAAATTTAAAGCTCTAGATTTATCTAAATCTGTTGCATCAATATTTAATGTTTTAATAACTGCTTGTGTACCATCTAAATTGTTTACAAACTCAAAAGTCGTTGGCGCCAAACATTTCTCGTCATCACAAGCTTGATAAAAGGCTTCGGCTTCAATTTTTTTAAGCGCAGGATTTAAAACTTTAATTTTTTGTGTAAACACTGCTTTATCATCAAAATATGTAACATTCATTGCAAATGCATTTTCATATTTTGTAACTGTTTTAGACTCCTCTAATTCACCTATTAATTGATAGTCTTTATTGTCATTATCCTTAAAAGTAATTTCTGTTGGAATGGGACCCATTGGCTCAGTATTATTCTGAGAATAAATGTGCCATTTATCTTCTAAAGTAGCTGTATAAACTAATTGATAATCTGTGTCATTTAGTTTTTTAACAGATGATGTCCATTGTACTGGATCAAAAATTTTATTTTTTTTTTCTTGTTTAAGTTGAAACGTAACAATCTCGCTTTCAAAAATACATTTAGTATCATCACAGGCTTGAAAACTAATTTCAGCTTCAATTTGAGAAACATTTGGGTTTTTAAGCTTTATTTTTTGAGTAAAAGTTGCCGAATTATCAAAATAGGACAACTCCATTTGAAACACTTTATCAAACTTGGTAATACTTTCGCTTTCCGAAGCTTTACCGATTAACTCAAAATCATTGATCAATGCTTCATCTTGATAGAAAAACTCAGTTGGTATTGCACCTCCTTCCGGTAAAGTCTGAGAGTATAAATGCCAATGATCGTCTATTGTTGCTTTATAGACTAAATTGTACTCTGTATCAGATATTTTATCAACTGTACCACTCCACTTTACTGGCTTTATTATTTGGGCATTAACGCTTAAAAAAGCGAAGAAAAATAATAGAATAGCTGCTATATGCTTCATTTATGATAGTTTAATTTTTAGTATTGATTTGGTTTGGCTTGTAACTTTAAACCTATCGTCCGCACGATGGTTGACAACCCAAACAATTTTATCTTGGCTACACAATAATAAAACTTTTTGTTTTGCTAAAACAGATAATTTTTGGTCTTTAAAAAACTTGCTAAGTTTTTTCTTACCACGCATCCCTAGAGGGTAAAAATAGTCTCCTTCTTGCCAATGTCTTACAGTTAAAGGTAATTTTAACTTTTCTTTATCAATATAGATTGTGGAAGGCTCAGATTTTTCAATGGTTGATACTGTTTCAAAAGATAAAACACCTGACAGAACATTTACTTCATTTTCAAAATTGTTTATTATAACTGAAGCTTCATTTTGATGTAGACCATCATTCGTTTTTAATTCACTTAAAATTAAAGTCTCTCTATCTTTTAATAATTGGTGTGTTGCACTTTGCACTTGCTTTCCGCTTTGTGCTGTCAATAAATGGACTATGTCTGTCCATTGCGTAAATCCGTAATCTTTAAAAATTTCATATAAATAAGCTTTAGGATTGTGGACTTTAATAAATTCTGAAATTTTATAACTAATCTGAGTATCATCAATATCAATAATTGCTCGTTTTAGTACAGCTTGCACACTTTCTTCAACAATATCTGAAGTGTCATTGATGTTACTTATCGTATTTTTAAAATTAGTCAATACATTACTATTGATATCTTTTAAAATAGGGATTACATCGTGTCTTAATTTATTACGAAGGTATTTAGTTGATGCATTACTGCTATCTTCCCTCCATTGTAATTGGTTTAGATTAGCATAATCTTCAATGGTTTCTCTAGAAAATTGTAGTAAAGGACGTACAATGTTTTGGTTTATTTCTGGTATTCCTTTTAAGCCCTCTAAGCCTGTCCCTCTTGTTAGGTTAATTAAAAAGGTTTCTAAATTGTCGTCTGCATGATGCGCAGTTAAAATATAGTCAAAATCTAACTGAGATGCTATATCCTGAAACCAATCATAACGCAAGGATCTTGCTGCCATTTGTATGGATTGCTTAGCGTTTTCAGCGTAAGTTTCGGTATTAAAACTTTCGGTAAAAATCTCTAAATCTAGACTGCCTGCTAAATCTAGAACAAATTTTTCGTCAGCATCACTTTCTATTCCTCTTAAATTAAAATTACAATGTGCTAAAGTTATATTTAAACTTGATTGTTTACATAAATGCGTTAAAATAACACTATCTAATCCTCCTGAAATAGCAATTAAAAGTTTGCTTTTTTTAAGAAAAGGAAGTGCATTGTTTATGTGATTTTGGAAGTGTACTAGCATCTCTAAATTTAACAATTTCTAATTAACACCTTCTAAAACAGTTCTCATGGCTTTAGCTTTAATCAAACATTCTTCATATTCGTTTAAAGGATCTGACTTTGCAGTAATGGCACCTCCAACAGAATAAGACACATATTTATTGGTTGCGTTGTATAAAATACTACGTATTACAACATTAAAGTCAAAGTCGCCTGATGGCGAAATATAGCCAACTGCTCCAGAATATAGACCACGTTTGGTTTCTTCTAAAGATTCTATAATTTTCATTGCCGAAATTTTAGGAGCTCCTGTCATACTTCCCATCGGAAACGTACTTTTTATAACATCTATTGGATGCGTGTTTTGATCTACCTCTGACGTTACTGTAGATATCATTTGATGCACTTGATTAAACGTGTAAATCTTACATAATTCTTCTACTTTTACGCTACCCTTTGTTGCTGTTTGTGACAAGTCGTTACGCACTAAATCTACGATCATAACGTTTTCACTACGTTCTTTTTCATCAGACACTAAATTATTTTTTAAAATAGAATCCAACATAAAATCGTCCTCGCGTTTTGCGGTACCTTTAATAGGTTGAGATATAATCTTAGTGGCTTCTTTTTTAATATAACGTTCTGGTGATGCAGATAACAAATACTTATCATTTAACTTTAAAAACGCTGCAAATGGTGGTTTTGAAATCGTGTTTAACTTATTATAAGTCTCTAAAGGATTTATTGTTGTGTCTTTAGCATAAAACTCTTGACAAAAATTAGCTTCATAAATATCACCTCTATTAATGTGACTTAACATGGTTTCAATTTTATTAAAATACTCGTCTTTATGTATTCTAAGCTGGATTTTTATTGGGTTGTTTTCATTGTGTAGATTAATATTTGCTTCGTCCTTGTAATGACGTATTTCATTTAAATCTGTTTCCACTTCATCATCAACCATTTTCAAATACTGTATTTCAAGATTTTCACCTTTAATTAAAAAGATTTTTTTAGGTTGAAAAAAATATAATTCAGGAAACGCTAAATCGTCATTATTTAAAGACTGAAGCTGCTCCACATCATTTTTTAAATCGTATGATAAATAACCAAAAACCCAATCGTTAGTAAGCGACTGATACTCTTTAAATTGCTCAAAAGCGTTATGATAATCGGTTTGAATTCCTGTAAAAGCATCCACAGCCAATACTGCGTCATAACTTGAATATTGTTGTTGGTAGTTATTAGAGTCTAGCCAAACAACATCATCAAACTGCTGGCTCCAAGTCAATAAATTTTGCTTGAATACCTCAGGATTAGTTAGTTTATGTTTTGTAATTGTTCTCACTGAAAAAAATGTTGGGTAAAGTTAAACAGAAATGTTAAAAAAAACGAGTATTTTAGTCATGAGATTAAATATAAGATAGATGTTTCAATTAAGTAATGAGGTATTAAAAATTTCGGTTAAACCGAAAGGCGCAGAACTATGTGAAATAGCGTCAGTCAAAAACGACAAGCAATTTATGTGGCATGCAGATCCTGATATTTGGGGAAGCTTTGCACCAAACTTATTTCCTGTAATAGGTAGTTTAAAGGATGACCAATACACATTTGAAGGTCAAACTTACAACATGCCAAAACATGGTTTTGTTAGACATAACAAAACCATTACACTAAGCAATCAAACCAAAAATAGCTTAACCTTTAGTTTAAAACATAATGAGGGTTTATTAAGACTGTTTCCTTTTAAATTTGAGTTTTTAATAACGTATACCTTAAACCATAATACCTTAGACATTACGCATACTGTAAAAAATCTTGACGATAAAGCCATTTATTTTAGTATTGGTGGTCATCCTGCTTTTAAATGCCCTGTTTATAATGACGAAAACTACACTGATTACAGTTTAGTATTTAATAAACAAGAAACCGCTAAAACCTATTTACTTAACAAGACCAATGGACTGGTTACTAACCAAACCAAACCGGTTTTTGATACTGAAAATAGTATTAATTTAAGACCAGATTTATTTAATGAAGATGCGCTTATTTTTAAAGACTTAAAATCAAGACAAGTCGCTTTGGTTAGTAAAACTCATGGCGAAATATTAAACGTGAGTTTTAAAGATTTTAACTATTTAGGGATTTGGGCAAAACCAAATGCACCTTATGTTTGTATAGAACCTTGGTTAGGTATTGCTGATGCTGAAAACACTACTCAAGATATAAAAACCAAAGAGGGTATTATTAAATTACCTATAAATGAAACATTTAATGCAACCTACAGTATACAAATACATGAGCAGCATTTAGGGTAAACAAAATATAAGTAGTAGTTTTGTAGGCTAAAATAATACGTTTTGAACTTTAGAGATTTAAATTTAAATACACCTTTATATAACGCTATTGACGATTTAGGGTTTACACAACCTACGCCAATTCAAGCAGAAGCATTTAATGTTGTTGCTAGCGGAAAAGACATGGTTGGTATAGCGCAAACTGGTACAGGTAAAACCTTTGCTTACATGTTACCAATACTTAAAAACCTTAAATTTTCTAAACAAGACAACCCTCGTGTTTTAATATTAGTACCAACTAGAGAACTGGTTGTGCAAGTGGTTGATGAAATAGCAAAATTAGCCAAATACATTAATACACGTGTCCTTGGTGTGTATGGTGGCACAAATATAAACACTCAAAAACAAGCTGTTGCACAAGGTCAAGACATTATTGTAGCAACTCCTGGTAGATTGTATGATTTAGCGGTTAGTCGTGTATTGCAACTAAAATCTTTAGAGCGTTTGGTTATTGACGAAGTAGATGTCATGCTAGATTTAGGATTTAGACACCAATTAATTAATATTTTTGATATTCTTCCAGAACGCAGACAAAACATCATGTTTTCTGCAACAATGACTGAGGATGTTGACGATTTAATTACTGACTTTTTTACTGCGCCACAAAAAGTATCTATTGCTATTTCTGGAACACCACTTGAAAATATAGCACAAACCAAATACAGCGTTCCTAATTATTACACTAAACTAAATTTATTAGTCCATATATTACAAGATGCTGAAACCTATAACAAAGTTTTAGTTTTTGTGTCTAATAAACGAATGGCTGACAGATTATTTGAAGCGTTAGACGAGTTTTTTAAAGAAGAATTATGTGTTATACACTCTAATAAAACACAAAACTACAGACTACGTAGTATTGAGCAATTTAGAGAAGGTGTAAATCGTATTTTAGTCGCTACAGACGTTATGGCTCGTGGTTTAGATATAGATAACGTAACGCACGTATTTAATTTTGACACACCTAATTTTCCTGAAAACTATATGCACAGAATTGGACGAACTGGTCGTGCTGAACGTGAAGGTCAAGCAGTTGTTTTTAGTACAGAAAAAGAACAAGACAGTCTTAAAAAGATTGAAGACTTGATGCAAATGGAAATTCCTGAATTGGAGATTCCTGAAAGTGTTACCATTTCAACTGAATTGATAGAAGAAGAACGTACTGTAATTAAAGAACGTAACAATCCAACAAAACGAAGAAAAGATGAAGATGCGCCTGGAGCTGCTTTTCATGAAAAATCTGCTAAAAACTCTAAAGAAAATTTAGGAGGAAGCTATAAGTTTAAAATCGCTGCCAAATATAAAAAACCTAAAACTAGAGGAGATAAAAATTACAATAAGCGTAACAAGAAGTAATAAAAAAAGCGAACCAAATGGTTCGCTTTTTTATGGTTTTAAGTTAGTATTACTTATAATTTAGCGACATCAACTTCTGAGATATATTCTAATAAAATACTTTTCATTTTTTTAGCATCTTCAAGCGTTAAACTAAAATCCTGACGCTTAAGCCCATGAGTAGAACGTAACCAGTTTTTAAAAGAGATATAAGAACTTTTACGCTTGTTTTGATAATAATCGTAACTCTTATGTTTATCACTAATTATCTTAATTATTTTACCATTATTAGATAGCACAAAAGTCTTTTTGCACTTATAGGGTAATTTACCCAGTAATCTATCTAAATCAGAGTAATACGTCGAGTTTACGACTACTTTATTTCCTTTTACGCTTACAATTTCAATCTCTTCATTTTCTTGCATCTCCTTAGCCCAAGAGTAATATTTAGAATAATCTTTTTTGTCTTCATTAACCACAAGCTTCTGCCAATACTCGGCAAAATTTTTGTGTAAAACTTCAAATACAGCAGTAGAATCTTTTTTATTAAAGTTTTCGATAAAATTTTCTACAATAGCTTTTTTTTGGTCTTGAGAAAAACCAGAAACTAAAAAAAAGCAAAACAAAAGTGATAAATAGGTCGTTTTCATGATAGGATATATTTATAATTTGAGGTTACAAACATATAAATAAAAACGATTAAATACAATATTTATCGATAAAACGCATTTAAAATAAATAAAACAAGGTTGTAATACATAAATAGACGACTAAAAGACTTAAGTGGTAATCATTGTTTTACTGTACTTTTTTTCAATCTAACGGTATCAAATACTTTATTCAAAAAGGTATATTTAACTTTTTCACCATGTTGTGTCCAAACAGAAGGTACTGTTTCAGACCTGAAATTCTCCTTTATAAATATTAAAGAAACTAAAAAGTTAGGTTCTTTTTGTAATTCAAAATAACCGGATGAATCTGTTAAAGTTGAATCTTTACTATCTTTAGCATATTCTTTTATTACGCTTACATTAACTAGTGGCTTGTTTTCATGATAAACATATCCTTTATAAATTGTAGGACTAGATTTACAGCCATTTAGTATTAAAAACATTAAGAAAAATATAATCCTCATTTTAGTTCTATTGTAGTTGAGCTTAATATAACTCAAAGTCACTAAAGAATGATTGACTTTGTGCTCTTTAATTACAATCTGTAATTTTTACAGAATGTTGTTTCACCTCCCCAAATCTCTATTATAAACAGAATATGCTTCTTCATTTCAAATCCAATTAAGTAAACAACATCAAGCTTAGAATGTCTTTTAGAAGCTATTAATCTATAATGTAATAGTTACACATAAACCAACATTAATAATAACACTCATAATGACTTATATATTTTTTGTCAGCATCTTTTATATTAATAATTAATTTATCTTTTTTATCATAGTTATAATGATAATACATTATGTCGTTTGAACGTTTGTTTTTATACATAATCTCACAAAGACGTTCATTATTATACGTAAATGAATAATGTCTATTAATTTGAAGATATCCTCTACTTAATTGGGTATGGAAAACTTCTTCTATTCTATTATTTTTATATAAAAACTTAATCTCTTGTTTTCTGCCATTACTTAAAAAATCAATTGTAATTTTTTCAATTTTATTATCTTCATTCCATGAATAGCGATACACTTTACGGTCTTTCTTTATCGTTTTGATTTGGTTTTTAAGATTGTATTCATAATCAACAAACAGAAAATCATTATAATTGATTTGTTTTAAGTTTCCATTATCATAATAGGTTAATATGGCATCGTGTATACTGTAGTCATCAGCAACCTTTATCTTATTAGGTTGCTCCATTTCAGGATAAACATAATAAGAATCATTTATACCATAACATGTAGTTTCTATACTTTCTTCAAAAAAATTAGCGCTAATTAATCTTCCTATAGAATCATATTTATAAATAAATGCAGGTTCTTCTTTATCTAAAACTTTAACCTCAGAAAATTTTGATGTGTCTACTCCTTTTATTTTGTTTAAAACAAAATCATAATCTCCATAATCACAAATTCTTTGACTGTGAAGACTCGATGATAAAACAAATAGTGTAAAGCAAAAAAAGTATTTTAAGCGGCTAATAGTAGCATTCATAATGATATTCGTATTCGTCTTTATTGGTATAATACGTTATAATAACTTTATCATCACTAGCATAGTCATATAACCTATAAGAAGTATCTCCTGATTTCGTGTTTTTAAATTCCACTCTGTCAATTTTACTATCTTTATACGTATAGGTATAGATAGAAGAATACAATATTTTTTTTTGATTCTGACAACTTCGACTTATACTTTTAATTAATTTTAATTGATCATTTAAGTAAATAAATTCATACTCTGAGATCAAATAAAAACCATCTGGTATTATTATTTTTTTTATGCGAGAATGTTCATCCCATTCATAATAATAGTTATAATCTTTATCTATTAATTTAAGTTGATTATTATCATCATATTCAAAATTAAAATTTGAAAGAATGTCACCTTTTTCATCTAAATAATCTATTGATTTCGTCTTATTAAATTCATTATAGTCAAACTTTATCACATAATTATTTTGAACATCAGATTTTTTTTCAAACCTTGTAAGCTTTATCTATTTTGGAGAAATTGAATCTGAATAAGTATAATATACTCTATCAATCTCTTGACATCCTTCACGTATATTTGGTACACCGTAACCATTACCATCAGTTTCTAAGTTTATAAGACGTCCGAAACGGTCATATGTTTTGATAAAAATAATTTGCTCTTTCAATGAAGCATTTTTCTTTATAAACTTAATTTTTGAATAATTAATATTATCTACACCGTTTATAGTATTAGTTTCAGAATTAAACATTCCATAATCACATAAATACTGACTTTTCACACTTAATGAAGAAATAACTATTAAAAATAGTATTAAATTTTTCATAACTCTAAATAAATTTTAACTGATTAATCAAATTTCAACCCATAAGATTCTATTTCAATTGGTGTGCTTTTTTCACGACTTGGATACAATTTATTATAAATATCTTCTGGCATGATTTCATTATTCTTATTTTGATCTTTAAATAAAATATATTAAATATCAATATTTATGTGTGTATGTTAATGATTAAAACAATTAAGCAGCTTACCATTCAACAGGAACAGTAATGCGCTCGCCTAATTTTTTACCATCTAAAAACTGTATAGAAATACTATCGTTTTTTGTTAATTTTTCAAAAAATTCTTTATGATTTTTCTTAAAGTCTGAAACTGTACCAACATGTAATGTATCTTTATTTTCTTTCAACATTTTTTCAATGTAGGGTTTAAATTGTTGTTGGATTAACTTCGTTGAGTCTGTTAGATGTCTTGTATAAATAGAAAACTCAATTTCATTAGAAGGAGAAACGGTTTTTCTTGAATTATTTGAAATTCTTTTATCATTATAAAATAATTCAATTCCAGCTCCATTTTGGTCATCATAATAATAATCAATACTTAAAAAATCTTTATCAAAATTATTATTATTACTCATTTTAATATTTAATGGAAGTTTTATTCCAGTAATTTTTTTTAAATTATTATTAATTTTCAATATTACACTCTGCTGATTATATATTTTACTTATTGAGACTTTTTGATCGGAACTTTTACAAGCACTCACCAAAATTAATAGCAACAAAAATAATGTCTTTTGATAAAATTTATTCATCTGTAAATATTGTTTCAATTATGTAAACGTATTGGTCACTGTTAGTATTTAATATTTTTCTGTACAAGATATTAATTTTATTGGAAAAGTCATTATCATCGAATTTGGAATTTTCAAGCTCATCAAAAGTTTTAAATTGACTTTTCAATAGTTTATTAGCGGTTATTGTAGGCACAGACATTAAACGCCATTCATACGCTTTATTATGTTTCAAAGAGTTTATTTTCTTGCGTACAGCATCCAATCCGATTAATTTTGCTTTTCTAATTTCATTTGCTTCATCTTCTCGCATAAAGGCATCATCTTCTGCCTTCATTTGAGAAACAACTAATCCTGCTACGCTCCAAACAAGAGCAAACGAGCCTAATACACCACCAAATGCTCCAAGACCAAAGTCTGGTATAGGTTGGTCAAAAGGGTCGGTCTCATCTGTGGCATAGCTAAAGAGATCGATAACGTCAAAAAAGTTTACCTTATCGTTAAAAGCAGCCTCTTTTAAAAAACCTAAAACCTTTACACGTTTACCTGTTTTAGTAAAAAAATCGTATTGACTTATTCCTTTTGTGGTCTCCGTAGCATTGCCCCAATTTTTTCTTTTCTTAAGATTTTCGAGTAGTTTTCCATCGTTTGTATAGATGTCTTTATCATAAATATGAGCGTTGGCGTTTTTTTGTATACGTCCTGTATTAGTTACAAGACTACCTTTTTCTAACTTACCCAAAGCTATTTTATTGATTGCTTTTTCAATTTTACTATTAGCTAAATTGAGTGCTTTGCCTTTTAACTTTCCTTTTACCATTCCTCCCATAAATTTAAGGTACACAAGAGGACTACCATCATTACTGCGCATATCTGGCAGATTGTAGTTGTCTAACGGTAAGTTAAAGTACAGTGTACGTTTAGAAAAATATACAGAAAGTTGTTCTTCTCTTGAAGAATGGTCTTTTTCATTATAAGACCAATTCCAATATAATTCTAAATTACTAAAAGTATCATCTGAAACTTCTTGCTCCCAACTTGCGGGTAATTTTAGCTCAATAATAATTACTTTGTTTTTGACAGTTACTTTTTGTGAGATTTTTTTGCCATCAAATTTTTCATCATCAAAGAAAAAATCTGCTTCCTTTAGATTAAAATTAATAGACGTATTTTCTTTAACACCTTTAGTTTTCATATGGAAGTAAACAGTGTCTTCCAGTCGGGCTCTCTCTACTATATTATGTCCTGCTTTATCGGTAGACCAATATCCATCATAAAACTCTACATCAGCAACATTAATGCTGTGCGTTTTTTTTTGACCTGTGGATTGCATCGTTACTGTAATTGTGTTTTTTCCCATTGTCTATTCTTGTTGCTCTATAACCTCAAGTTCAACTTGCTCTAGGTCACTATTAATTATATAATCTTTTAAAGTATCATTTTCTAACACTGCTCCATTATATTTAAAATCTTGAGTTTTATCTTCTATAGATAAAGTTATCTTTTCTCCTATTGCATTTTTAGTTTCTATGTTTAATAAAATTTTATCTCCTGTATGATATTCCTCTATTTCATTGTTTTCTATATCTGTAATGTAGTAATTTACAAATTCTAACTCATTATTGACAACCGTCTCCTCTACTTCCGCATCCAAATCCGTTACCTTCCAATAACATTCAAACATTTTCTCTCCATTTTGCAACAGTATTGCTGGAGATAATTTTATTAACGTTTGCATAGGTTGGTTATTAACACCATTAAAGGTATCTTGATGCAACAAACAATAGACGTCTATAAGCTCTATTTGTCTTGTTTTGCCAAAAGTAAAAGATTGAGAAATTTCTATTTTGACCTTATTCATTAAACTGTTGGAGGTCATCCACTCATAAAAAATAGGATCTTTGGTGGCTTCTAGTACGATATCAAACTGTCCTCCTGTTGGTTTTGCAGAAGGAAGTCCAGACATACTAGATTGCTGATTGAAGGAGAAGTTAAAATTTAAAATATTAAAAACTCTATCTTCAACATATAGTTTTGCTGTAATACTCATAATATTGATTAATAGGACTAAATTAATTCATTAAATCGATTTAACAAGAATATTCACATAAAAAAAAAGAAACCATTCGTCTTTTCATGGCATTTTCGTTGCATTTT